>CAKSHB010000051.1 GCA_934456295.1 uncultured Clostridia bacterium
TGAGTGCACCTGTGCCGACAAACAGCACGCGCTCAAGCTCGCCTTGTTTTATTTTGTCCATTATGTGACCGCAGAACACTATCGCGCTGCAGCCGCAGCCGCTGCCGCCGGAGTGTACGTCCTGCGCCTGTGCGTCAAAAACCAGATTTCCGCAGTCAAAATAATTCTTTGCTATGTCAAATCCCGAGGAACACAGCAAATCACGCGTTATATCCGAGCCTATCTGCGCAAGGTCGCCCGTGATTATCATATCGTAATCGGAGGGGGAAAAGCCGGTGTCTTTGAAATGTGCGGTAATTGTATCAACGGCTGCCGGAGCCATTGCCGCGCCCATGTTATTTGCATCGCTTATTCCCATATCGATTATTTTGCCCGTTGTGGCATGTGTGATATACGGACCGTTTCCGTGAGATGAAATCATGAGCGCACCCGAACCCGTCACGGTCCATTGTGATGTGGGAGGGCGCTGACCGCCGTATTCGAGCGGAAAACGGTACTGCTTTTCCGAAGAGCAGAAATGGCTCGATGTGATTGCGATACAGTTATCGGCAAATCCGCCGTCAATTGCCATGGCGGCAAGCAAGCTGCTTTCCGCCATGGTGGAGCATGCGCCGTACAGTCCGAAAAACGGTATGCCCATGTCCTTCATGGCGTAATGCGAGCCTGTGCATTGATTTAACAAATCACCGGCGAATATATAATCAACAGCGTCGGCTTTCATATCTGCTTTTCGCAGCAAATGGTATACGGCGCTTTTTTGGAGCTTGCTTTCGGCTTTTTCCCATGTTTTTTCTTCATACAAGTCGTCGTTTAGAATTTCATCGTAGCAATCGCGCAGCGGACCTTCGCCCTCTTTTACACCGGCGACCGAAGATGAGGCGGTTATTGATGGCGGATTATCAAATGCAATGCTTGATTTTCCGAGTCGTTTGTGTGCCATATGTTTTCACAGCCTTTCCGATAATACAGATTAATAATTACATTTGTCAGTGCTGATACGGTGCAAGTGAAAGTCTGATGAAAAAGCCTTTGTCATGCGAACATACGGGGCATTGTGCAGGAGCGGCAACTCCTTTGTATATGTGACCGCAGTTCAGACACATCCAACCCGTTTCGCAGTCGGAAACAAAAAGCTTGTTTTGTTCGAGCAAATCTGCAAGAGTTTTGAAACGGACGCCGTGCGTTTTTTCGATTTCGGCAATCATGGCAAATGATGACGCAATAGGTGCAAAGCCCTCTTTTGAGGCAGTGTCGGCAAAAGCTTTGTATATTGGGTCATGTTCTTCAAACTCATTATGCGCAGACATTTGCAAAAGCTTTAAAACATCGTCGCATGCTTCGGCAGGGTAGCCTGCATCGATTGTGATTGTCTGCGGCGACAGCTCGCGCAGATGGTTATAGAAAATTTTTGCATGTGCTCTTTCCTGATGAGCCGTAAAAGTAAATACTGCGTCTATGACATGAAGGTTTTGCTTTCGTGCGGCGTCTGCGGCGAAGGTGTAGCGGTTTCTCGCCTGGCTTTCTCCGGCAAATGCGCGCATGAGGTTTTTTGCGGTTTCACTTGTTTTAAAATCGACTGACATTGTTAAAAACTCCTTTGGCTTGTTATATTTGGTTGTTATATTTATTTGTACGCATTGCTATTATTTGCAGATATGCGCGTATTATTACATAAAAAATTATGACGGAGGGTTAAAATAAATTAAAATTCAAAACAAATAAATTAAAATTCTAAAAAACGGCGATTGACATGTGCAAAACGCTGTGATAGTATGTTTTTAACGGATAAAAATTATAAATTTTCGGAGGGGATTTTTATGGCTCATGAGGCAAAAGTCGGCGATTATAACGGCATGCCGGCGATTTTGATTGACGGAAAAGCGTATCCGCCGATGATGGCGACGATACGCACAAATGACAGAACAAAAATGGTTATTGACGAGCATTATTACAAAAGTCTCGGTGAGAGCGGAATAAAGATATTTTTTCTGATATGCGATACGGAATGGCTCAAAAAGGGAGCTTTTGATATGTTTT
Source organism: uncultured Clostridia bacterium (assembly GCA_934456295.1). Classification (GTDB taxonomy): domain Bacteria; phylum Bacillota; class Clostridia; order UBA1381; family UMGS1253; genus Aphodoplasma. The sequence goes on from CAKSHB010000051.1 coordinate 2,038, forward strand.
GCGAAGAGGCAGAAAAGCTTTTGAAAAACGTTCCCGACGCATACATAATGGTAAGAATAGGAATGCATCCGCCTGCGGAATGGTGTGCTGAAAATCCGCAGGAAACGATGTGCTACAGTGACGGCAAAAAGCACCCGATGCACCTTTTTACGGAGTCATATGAGGCAGATTATCCGGCGATGTACTCTCTGTGCTCGGAAAAATGGCGTCATGACGCAGGAAAAGCGCTTATTGATACTTGCGAGCGTATCGAGAGCCTTCCGTATGGCGACAGAGTTATCGGATATTTCTTTGCGGCGGGCGGAACGAGCGAATGGTACTATATGACGCCGACGGAGTATACGAAAAAAACCAACAAGCTCGATTCGGGCGGATTTGAACAGGTTTCCGATATGGGCGGCGATGATGTGTACGGAGATTTGAGCGATGCGTTCAAAAAGAGTTTTTCAAAGTATCTGAAAAGCAAATATAAGACAAACGAGAACCTTCGCAGGGCATGGAATGATGAAAGTGCGGACATTGATAATCCGAAAATTCCTGATTGCGATGAAAGATATTATGTGAACGGGATTGATTATGATATCGACCATCCGCCGCAGCTTTTTGCAAACACGCCCGAACCGCCTCCGCCGGCAAACGGAACAAATATAGGCAGTTTTATAGATATGGACAGATACTGCGATGTGTTTGATTTCTACCGCGCATGGCATATAGGGGTTGCGGAGTCGGTAGTTTATTTCGGCAATTTGATAAAGGAAAGGTCAAAAAACCTTCTGACTGGCGCTTTTTACGGTTCTGCCGGCTCGGTGAAGTTTTTCTCTATGGGACAAATCGGCGGAGTTACGAATATTCTTGACTCGGGAAAAATCGATTTTCTGGCATCGCCGGGCGTGTATGAAAACCGTCAGCCGGGCGGATTTGTGGGACAGAGGCAGGTATTTGACTCGTTTACCCTCAGAAACCGTATGTTTATTGTCGAGGAGGACGCGCGGACGCATTTTGAGAATAAATATTTTGCATCATATGTCGAAATGTTTGACATGAATGATACTGTAAATGTTTTAAAACGCGAGTTTGGAAGAAATGTATGCCAGAATTTGCAGGCATGGTGGTTTGACCAGCTTTTGGGAGGAAAAAGGTATAAGCACGCTCAAATCTATGAGCTGTTTAAACGCCAACAGCAGATTGCCGCACAGTCATATGAAAAGGACAGGCGCAAAAACAGTGAAATTGCGTTTATATATGATGAGGAGAGCTACCATGTTGTTGCCGAAGAAACCACACATCAGATGGTTGAGCTGTTCAGAAATTATGAAATTGATTTGATAGGCGCGCCGTCGGATAGATATTATCATCAGGATATGGCGGACGATAACATGCCCGATTACAAGCTGTATGTGTTTGTGAATACGTTCTATCTCACAGACAGCGAGCGTGAGGTTATCAGAAGAAAGCTGCGCAAAAATAATGCGGCGGCGCTGTTTATGTATGCCTCGGGACTTATAAATCCCGACAGAAAGCCCTCGCTGTGTGAGAAGAATATTTCGGAGTTTACGGGAATAAATATAGGAAAGCTTGACGGTGTACATTCGGGAAAAATGCGGCTTATGCGCACATGTGAAAACAGTATAGTGAAAAATCTCGATATGGGCGAATTTTACGGCGATTTTAAGCGCAAAATGTGGGCTAATTGCAGCAGTTATATGAACAGAATAAAGACATCAAGGGTGAATTTGTATCCATGCTTTTATGCAGATGATGAGAGCAGCGAGGCGCTGGCGTATTTTGTTTCAAACGGGAAAACAGCTTTGGCTGTAAAGGATTGTGACGGATACAGGGCGATATACTGCGGCACAAAATATCTTGGCTCGGACATTATGCGCGAAATTGCGCGGTATGCGGGCTGCCACATTTACTGCGACAGCGACGATGTTCTTTATGTGAATAAATCATATGTTACAATTCATGCTTCGCACAGCGGCGCAAAAAAGATTTGTCTGCCTGATAAGTGCAGTGCATACGAAGTTTATGAGCAAAAATACTATAGTGATGACAGCAGCACAATCGAGTTTGAGCTGCTTAAAGGCGAAACGAAGATGTTTGAACTCAGACATAAGTAAGCGATATGCGTTTGGGTGAAATTTGACAAAGACTGCTTATGGGTATATAATTAAAAGAAAGAATGTATTTTGGAGGGCAGCCGGTGAAAAATTTCTATCTTGTGTTAACATTGGTGATAGTGTCAGCTATATTTTTCTTTTCAATGCAGCCCGGAAGTGTGTCGACAAAGCTCAGCCGTCCGATTTCCGACAGAGTGGCGGATACGCTTTTGGAAGATGACGGTGTGGCGGAAAAAAACGGCATATCAAAAAAAGATGACGGCGAAAGTACGGAAAAGGAAAAAGAACACAATGAAGCGCTTAAAAACAACTTTTATTCTGCCGTTGAGGACAAAATAAGAAATATGGCCCACTCGTTTCTTTTTATGTGCTTAGGCTTCAGTTTTTATATGTACATGAGCCTGCGCGGCGGTATGAACCGCAAAAAAGCTTTGATTGTGTTTGGCATATGCTGCCTCTATGGATTGCTTGATGAAATAAAACAGCATTTTGTGCCGGAGAGGGACTTTACCGCGATAGATGTGGTGATGGATTGTATCGGTGCGGCTGTCGGCGTATGTGCGGCGACGCTGCGTCGGCGCATGTTCGGGTTTTACAAAAGAAAGAGCAGGCAGAAACAATAAAAAGAAAAAATAATAACAAACGATTGGGAAGGGTATGAAAATGGATAAAAAGTATAATGTATACATAGCTTCATGTGCAAGCGACGGCGGGATTTATCACTATGAGATGGACGGCGGAAGGCTTGAGCTTAAAGAAAAGACGGACTGTGACAGCCCGATGTATCTTGCTGAGTCGGACGGCAGAATGTATACGATTTTAAAAGAGCCTTTTGGGGACAGTGAGCACAGCGGACTTACTTATTTTGATATAAATGATGACGGAAGCCTCGGCGGCAGTCATGAAACGCTGTCCACAAAAGGTGTGGTTGCATGCCATTTGGCTGTTGATGGGAAAAATGTTTACTGTGTAAATTATGTATCGGGCAGTGTGATAAAAATGCCGGATAAGCTCGTTGTACATTTGGGACACGGACCGCACCCTGTGCGCCAGACATCGCCGCATACGCATTTTACGGCTCTGTCGCCCGACAAAAAGTATATTTTTGTTGTGGATTTGGGACTTGATTCGATTTTTGTGTACGATAAGGATTTGAATGAGGTTTCGAGAACATGCGTGTCTGCGGGACACGGAGCAAGACATCTTGCGTACAGCGAGGACGGAAAATATGTATTTTGCGCAAATGAACTTGCGGCGACGGTGTCGGTGTTTGCATATGACGACGGCAGGCTTGAGCTGCTTGATACGGCAGAATCGCTGCCGAAGGATTTTTGCAAAAAAAATCTTATGGCTGCAATAAGGGTGTGCGGCGATTATGTGTATGCGTCGAACAGGGGGCAGGACGCAATTGTGTGTTATAAGTTTGAAAACGGCAGGCTTACGCTTAAAAACACGGTAAGCTGCGGCGGAAATTCGCCGAGAGATTTTAACATGGTCGGCGAATATATTCTGTGCACAAACGAAAACAGCGACAATGTTACGGTGTTTAAATTTGACGGTGATAAAATCGAAAAATTGCCCGATGAACTGCATATGGCGCATCCGCTGTGTGTAATATCATCTGAAAAATAATTATACGCTGACCGGAGAAGATTATGATAAAGCACCCGTTTGAGGCATTGTATGATAAAAATTCGAGAATACTGATTTTGGGCAGTTTTCCGTCTGTTAAATCGCGTGAACAGAATTTTTTCTACGGACATGCGCAAAACCGCTTCTGGCGCGTTACGGCAAAGGTTTTCGATGCGTCCGTGCCCGAAACAATACAGCAGAAGCGTGAGTTTTTGCTTGCGCACGGGATAGCGCTGTGGGACGTGATTGCGTCATGCGATATAGAGGGCAGCGCTGACAGCACTATAAAAAATGTTACGGCAAACGATTTGGAGCCGATACTGTCATGTGCGGACATAAGGCAGATTTTTGTCAACGGAAAAACCGCACATCGTTATTATCAGAGGTACACGGAACCGAAAATATGCCGCGGCGCGATATGTCTGCCGTCAACTTCGCCGGCAAATGCCGCATGGACCTTTGAGAGGCTTGTCGGGGCATGGAGCATTATAAAGGACTTTTAAAATTTATAACAAAATTTGCTGTATTGAAAATATATGATTTAATTTTATTTTAATATTGACGGTATAAAATAATGGCAGATGCTTAAATACGCTTCGGCGCAGGACAGCGTTCTGCCGTATTTTTTTCGGAGATGGGAACTATGCCCGCTGCGCGTCGGCGGAAGAGGTGTAATATATGAGAGTGCTTGTTGTTGAAGATGAAAGGGATTTGAACAGGGTAATAAGCAAACGTCTTGAGAAGGCGGGGTATTGTGTTGACAGCTGTTTTGACGGCGAGGAGGCGCTTGATTACATAGAGGCAGGCGAATTTGATGCGGTTGTGATGGATATAATGATGCCGAAAATGGACGGGCTTGAGGTTGTGAAGCGTATGCGCGAAAAAAAAATCGATGTTCCCGTGCTGTTTCTGACCGCAAAGGATACGGTTTCCGACCGTGTGGCAGGACTTGATGCCGGCGCAGAGGATTATCTCATAAAGCCGTTTGCCTTTGAGGAGCTGCTTGCACGCATACGCGTGATGATGCGGAAAAGCGCCGGCAGAGCGACAAATGAGTTTTTGGCGGGCGATTTGAAGCTTGATACAGCGACAAGGCGCGTATGGCGCGGCGATGATGAAATCAGTTTGTCGGCAAAGGAATTTGATATACTTGAATATCTTATGAGGAATAAAGATATTGTGCTTTCACGCGAGAAAATCGAAAACCATGTGTGGAATTTTGATTACTCGGGCGGTACAAATGTTGTTGACGTATACATAAGATATCTCAGAAAAAAGGTTGATGATCCGTATGAAAACAAGCTGATACATACAATCAGAGTGAAAGGCTATGTGCTGAGGGAAGAAAATGAGTAAAATATCAATAAAATTAAAGGTTACGCTTTGGTATATATTAGTAATGACCGTAATATCGGGTACGGTTCTGCTTGCGATGATGTCATTAAGCCGCGGACTTGTTATGCATGATGCAACGGCGAGAATTATAGGAACGGTTGAGGATTTGTCACGGAAAACCGTAAATCCGCGCGGAGAGGTGCGCGTTATGCCCGGGTTCAGGTTTTTTGACAAAGGCGTATATGCGGCTTTATATGACAGTGAAAAAAACATAATCGGCGGGGAAATCCCGTTTGAGTTTGAAAGTGAGATAGAGTTTTGTGACGATGATTTGAAGCAGGCAACAAGCGGAGGAGAAAAATATCTGACGTATGTAAAAGAGGTGCGCGTTAATAATGGCAGCAGCATGTGGATAAAGGCCGTTATGCCAATATCGGCAGAAAGCCGTATGCTGCAAAGTGTCGGCACGACGAATGTAATAATTGCGCTTATACTTATACTGGCTGCTGCAGGGGGCGGATATCTTATTATAAAACACTCGTTCAAGCCTGTGGACAAAATCAGCAAAACGGCAAAGGAAATCAGTGAAAGCAGCGATTTGACGCGCCGCATCAATATGGGGGGCGGCAATGATGAGATTTATCGGCTTGCAGACACCTTTGACCGTATGCTCGATAAAATAGAGGCGACGCTTGAGAATGAGAAACAGTTTACGTCCGATGCGTCGCATGAACTGCGCACGCCTGTGGCAGTGATAAATTCCGAATGTGAGTATATTATTGACTGCGCAAAGAACCTTGATGAAGCAAAGGAGTCTGTTTTGTCAATCAAGCATCAGAGCGATAAAATGTCAAAGCTGATATCGGAGCTTCTGACGATATCGAGAATGGATAAAAATACGCAGAAAACAAATTTTGAGGACGTTGATATAAGCGAGCTTTTGTCGTTTGTGTGCGATGAACAGGAGGAAATTCATGACGGCACGATATCGCTTGTGAAAAGCATAAAACCGGAAATCCATGCAGAGGCAGACCGCTTTCTGCTGACAAGGCTCTTTATAAATCTGATAAGCAATGCATATCAGTACGGTAGGGAAAACGGTGAGATAAAAGTAATGCTTGACGAAAATGACGGCAGTGTTGCGTTTACGGTTTCCGATAACGGGATAGGGATTTCTGCGGAAAATCTGCCGAAGATATGGGAGAGATTTTATCAGGTGGACACATCGAGGTCTAATGAGAACGGAAGCATGGGGCTCGGGCTTTCGATGGTAAAGTGGATTGCGGAATGTCACGGCGGAAAGGTCACGGCAGAGAGTAAGCTCGGAGAGGGTACGGTATTTTCATTTACAATGCCGAAAAGAAAATAAAAATTACTGCCGGCATATGTGACTTTGAGTGTTTGATTATGCACAGTGACGATATAATGGCGTTGGTTTGTTGCATAATGTCGAAAAAATGTTAAAAAAATCAAAAAAAATTGGCTGATGTATCATATATTTTTTGATTTTGCTTGACTTTTGAAGTTTTTGTGCGTATAATCATAATGTCGGCAGCTTTTAAGGTGCGTTTATGACAGATGCTTAAGACGCAAAACCGATATGTATTCACGGAGGCGGGAGCAGATGATAAAAAAAGATGAAACAGCGTATGCTTCGCTTTCTGACGAACAGTTAGCGGTTATGGCGCAAAAAGGTAATGTCGGCGCGACTGAATATATTTTGGACAAATACAAGGCTCTTGTTAAAGCGCGCGCTCATGCTTATTTTTTAATCGGGGCAGATCATGAGGATATAATTCAGGAGGGCATGATAGGGCTTTATAAGGCGATACGGGATTTCAGAGAGGATAAGCAATCAAGCTTTTCCGCATTTGCCGATTTATGTGCAACGAGGCAGATTGTTACGGCAATAAAAAGTGCAACCAGATTGAAGCATACGCCGCTGAATAACTATGTGTCGCTGAACAAGCCGATATATGAAGATGAATCGGAAAAAACGCTTATAGATTTGATGGCTGAAACGATTGTGTCGGATCCGGAGCAGATTGTGATTAATGATGAATCGTTTCGGAATATACACAAAAAGATTTACGAATGTTTGAGTAAGTTTGAGAGAAGCGTTTTAAGGCTTTATCTGGACGGGAAAAGCTATCATGAGATTTCGCTGGTTTTGGACAGAACGCCGAAATCAATAGACAATGCACTCCAGAGGATAAAGAAAAAGCTTGAGGCACAGATAGGGCTGGCGGAACAGCACGACTGACTTTGGGATAAATTAAAAACGGGGTCTGAGAATTTTGTAAATTTGCCCTAAGGGCTTATTTTGTATCTCTGAATGGCTGTACATGGCGCGGAAGAATTTCGGCTGCAATGGCAATCACAGGGAAAACCATTATTCAAAGTGAGGGGATAAAAATGTACGAGGACAAAACATTAGTATGTAAGGATTGCGGCGGGGAATTTGTATTTACTGCAGGCGAGCAGGAGTTTTATGCCGAAAAGGGTTTTGAGAATGAGCCGCAGCGCTGCAAGGATTGCCGCACGGCAAGAAAAGCAGCTATCAGACAGTCAAGAGAGATGCACGATGTTATATGTGCCGACTGCGGAGCGCCCACACAGGTACCGTTTCTTCCGAAAGATGACAGACCGGTATACTGCAGCAAGTGCTTTGAGAACCACAGATAGTATTTTTTAAAATACATATATGTGAAAAAAGTCCGGATTTTCCGGACTTTTTTATGTATGCATATTTCATTGATAAATTATTGCCGATAAATTATTTTCCGTCG
>CAKSHB010000052.1 GCA_934456295.1 uncultured Clostridia bacterium
CAAGCAGGTTGTAGCTGTAGGTTGATGTCTGCCCCATCGGGTCTGTCACCGTGCTGAGCCGTCCGAACCTGTCATAGCTGCTGATTGTGACCGCGTGAATTTCGGGGTTAATCGTTTCGTTTACGCCCGAAAGACCGTTTGCCTGTTTTATGACGCGTCCTCCTGCGTCATATTCGTATTTTGAAATCAAATCGCCGTCCTGTGATGACACAACAGCCGCATTGAGCCGTCCGCGCCCGTCATAGATATAGCGCGTGCTGCGGTATACGCCGTCGGACTGCTTTGTTTCCTCACGAACCATGTTGCCGCTTACATCGTAGTAATTTACCGTTTCACCCTCTGTTGTTTCGTCAACACTGTAAGCAGTTTTGATAACTTTACCTGCACCGTTGTAGGTGTAATAAACCCTGTTGCCGTTTGCGTCCTGTTCATATTCTACGCGTCCGAGTGAGTCGATGTGCGTTAAAGTTGTCCCTGCCGCTGTCGTTTCTCTGACTTTGCGGTTGGCATAATCATATATGTACGAAACCGTCGGCGTATTCATGCCGTCTGCGTTCGCATTAAAATCCTTTACCGTCAACACATTGCCGAGTGTGTCCGTCGTGTAACTTTGTGTATAAACGTCACTGCCCTCATAAATTGTGTCAAAAACCTGTCTGCCGTATTTGTCCACAGTCCGCCTTGCCCCGAGAAATGTGTCGGAACCTGTGTAAACCTTTACGTATGTATCCGACATTTCGGGCGATTTATAAGGATTATATTCAAATTCCTTTTTGCTTAATACGCTCTCGCCCTCCAGAACCGTCTCGCTTTTTGTCTGTCCGTCATCATAATACGTATAAGCAATTTTTGATTTTTCACCGCCGTCATCATTATACACACTCTTTCCCGACAGTCTGCCCATGTTATCATAGGAATTTTGATATAATTTGTGCCATGTCTGCGAAACCGTGTCATATACAAACCCTGCCGCATTACGTCCCAGCGCGTCATACGTCAGCTTTTGCTTAAGCCCGTCCTCCGCCGTTGTAATGATTTCATTTGACGCATCGTTATATGCCAGCTCCGCCGTACGATTGTCGGGATATACCGTTTTTATCGGACGTCCTGCAATATCATACATATTTGTTGTTTCGCCGCCGCGTGCGTCCGTTGTTTTTGCGAGAAGTCCGAGCCAGTTATATTGCTCCGTAACCGTAATGTCACAGGTTGTACTTCCGGTTCCGTCCGTATTTGCAACATTTGACACATTCTTTACCGTCGTAGTTTTTACGAGTGCATTTGCATACGGATTTGCTTCAAACGCGTTTTTGTCAGCATACGTATAGGAATAATTTGCCGTAACGCCCTCCTTTGTCATCTGCACAAGATCGCCGTTTGCATTATATAAGTAAACTGTTTCTTCAAATGTCTGCGGCGTACCGTCCGGCGTACTCTTTTTTGCCGCTTTTGAGGACGTAATCTTAGTGCGGTCAGCTGTATTTACAACACCGACCCATGTGCCGTCACTCTGTTTTTTAAACTGTTCCAGCAGTGTGCCGAAAGACGTATACGAATTTATCAAAATGGCCTCGTCGTCACGTATTTCCTCTGCAACAAGCTGATTTCTGCCGTTATATATATATTTTGTTACAACTTTATTGAAAGGCTCGCTTTCTTTTGACTCTTTTGTCGTCACTGTCACTTTTATCGGGAGATAATTTCCCTCTGCCTGGTATCTGTAATCTTTTTCGGTTTTAATATAATATCTGTTTCCCTGCTCCGTGCTGCAAACCTCGCTGAGGGTCATATTTCCTTTATTGTTGTAGAACTCATACTCCGAATAGTCCGTTTTGTCAGGATATGTTTTTGTTACGGAACGTGTCAAACTTTTACCTGTTTGCCCCTCTGTAACATAGCTGTACGCAATCCGCTCCTTCAGCTCCGTGTCAGTACTGTTTATGCGTCTGCCGCGCACAGCAACCTTGCGGAAATCGCGCTTTATTTGCCCATCGCTGTGTCCTGCAAGCGGATCACGCTGACGTATATATGAATATTCTGTCCGTCCGCCTGTACTCAGTTCAACGTAATCCAGTAAGTTTACACCTGCAAGCGCCTTTTGCATATACGGTGCATATGAGCCTTTGCCAACTGTATATACATCCTCTGCAAAACGTATTCCGTATGTCACTTCATTACCGTCAAGCCCTGCTTTTTTTACGGTAAACCGATACATATTATCTTCTTCTATCAGCCCGTTCGGGTCAACAACGTCGTTATTTGAAGTTGCACCCGAAAAAACGAGATACGGCTGTCCGTTTATCGTAATGCCGGTTTCACTTATATGTACCTTTCTTCCATAGGTATCCGTTATCGTGGTGTCATATAGCCCGTTGCTGTATTGAATTGTATTGCCGAAGCTGTCCTGTTTTTGGATTATATCAAGCTTACTCTGACCGCTCTGGCACATTGTATAAATTATACCGTCACTTCGTGCTATCTGAACCGTGAGTCTGTCTTTTGTTTTCTGTCTCGTCAGAACCGGTGCATACATAGCTGATGTCAAAACATCGTCCTCATGCATGGAACCTTCTTCGGACGCCGAAAACAGCTTAAGCTCCCATACATCGTAAGTATCATCATTGTACCGGTTATAACCGATCTTATAATTTAAACTCTTTCCCGTTTCGGAGTCATAAAACAACCCGTACCCTTCACAGCAAAAACCGTCGCTCAGCGGTTCACGATCGTAAGTATGCAAACTCATTGTAGGCGCATCGATAACCCAAGGCGTTCCTGTGGGCAGTCCTGCACGCGCGCCGCTTTTGTAGTAATCATATATTGCCAGACATTTATTCGTAACCTTTGCAGGCACAGCCGTAAGATCACGGCAAAGTGTCACCTCATTGCCCTGCGGCAATTCGTCATATACGTAGAATTTACTGCCATATACAAAGCCCATCGTATTTTCTTCAATAGTATATGAAAACAAAATTGTCATTCCGCTCGGAGTTGTTTTGTTAAACGCAAGTTTCGAAAAATCGGTATAATCTGTGCCCGTATGCAGAGTATTTGTGCCATTTTCCGCCTCCAGCATATGTGAAACACTGTCAAACATTACAAACACAGACTCAGCCGAAGTATCACCGTTTGGATAGTATCTTGCCACATAGCTGTATGTTGTTACCGATGCTTCGGTTCCATACGCCTCATTTTCAACATACAGCCGCTCAGCATTGCCGTGCTTATCTGTATTTTCGTGCGTATTAAAACGTCTTTTAACTTCTAAGTCAAGACCGCCCTTACCCGGAAGCTTCAAATCCGTAACCTCATAAATCAGGTTGCCGCTCCCTCCGTTTATGATTTCCGTGCCCGCATCGTTTGCCGAAGTCGGTGCAGATTTTACCTCCATGACATCATAAAACTGCATCATTTCCATATATCCGTTCACTACATCAAGTGTCGTTGCGGAGGCTGTTATGCCAAGAAATGCAAAAACACAAAAGCACAAAGCCGGTATTACTTTTTTCATGGCTGTTCAGTCCCCCTGTTCACTGTATTTATAATTTCACGGATTTTTACCGAGGTTTCATCAGTACTCTCGCCGCTCAATGCTTTTTTTACTTCTTTTGTGCGGTATCCCTCCTGTGCCAGTCTTTCCGCTGCCTCATCGCTGATACCGCCGGCATTTTCTTTAATCACCTGCTTAAATTTTTCCGTATCGTTCGGGTCTGCGTCCAATGATTTCTGTATAGCTTTTACACGCATACTCTTTTCATCGAATTTTTCAAGAATTTGCTGCTTAACCTGCGGTATGCCGCTGTCATCTTTTTCGATAATATCCTTTGTTTTGCTGCCCGTTTTCCCTGCCAGCATAATCATCGTCTGAAGAGAGCGCAAATCTGTTTCTTCATCAAAATCCGCTGCCTCAAATTCATCTCTGCCGTAAACCTGCTCACAAATCTGCGCCCATGACGCGCCGTTTTTCTTTCCGTCAAGAATTTGGCGTATTTCTTTCGTTCCTTTCAGACTCATCTGATAACACAGCACAATTTCATCAGTGGTAATGCCGTTTTTTACATATGCATCAACCTCCTCATACGAAAGCGTACTGTCACCTGTCCCCTTTACCATTTCATAGGCATTCTCAATCCAAAACCGTTCATCCGAAAATGAAATTCCCATATCATAAATTTCCCGCATAATAGTAATGTCATCCGGTGTCAAAAGCAAAAAACGATAAATTGACGCAAGCTTCTGCGGATCATACCCCAGCTTCACAAGGGAGATAATATAATCATATTCCGCCGCGGTCATGTTGTCAAAAACAAAAATGTCCGCAAATTTTGCCGCAGCAATTGCAATATCGTCCTCATAATAACCCTTCGAGCGCATCAGGCGGCGCAAATCTGTCCCTTCCGTTCCCGTAATTTGTGCCTGCACGGTTTCCGGGCTGTTCTCCGCCCGCCGCGCTCCGCTCTCCGCCGCAAAAGTCAGCAATTCAGCGCTCTCCTCCTCCATTGCTCTGTTCTGAATATAGTTTACGCCGACAACTCCGAGCGCAGTCACACTCCCGATAACCAATATTGCAAGTACTATTATAAAAACCTTTTTCTTCATCATGCTCCCCTCCTTGTTTATCGGCTGAAGGTAATGCTGCTTTCACAATCGCGCAGACCTCTTACCTTTATAACTGTAACTGCTCCCGACCAAACCATACCGGGTTCGGGGATAATTGCCGGCAAAAATACGGCGCTCCCCGCCTCTGCCGAAATTACCTTCAGCAAACCATATGTTCCCGGCTCGGTTACGGTCTGTCCCTGTATTTGCGCCGCAAGGTCAACAATTTCAATATCTGCACTATTATAACTAAATACAAAATTGCCAAACCGTTCATAAGGCACATTGGTGCATGAAAGCGCTATTAATTTTTCCTCTCCTTCTCTAATAGTAATCTCTGCCTGCACAGTTCCTGCCGCAGACGGATTTTCCGACAGTACCGTTTCTGGCGGCACATATGTTAAATCCGCGGTAAGCATGACCTTATCAATCAAACAATCGTTCTCGCGCGGTATAAAAGACAGCGTATAAGAACCGGCAGAAAGTCTGACAGTATCCAGCTTCGTCCATGTGAAGTTTCCTGTATCTCCATCCGCGTTTATCGGAAGTCCCTTCTGTACGTATCTTCCGTTTCCGTTTTTCAGCCAAAGCGAATCCGATGCGGAGGAATTTGCACATACACGCGCCCAAACAGCATATGTACCCGTTTTTTCAACTGCCGTTTCAAAGCGCAGCACAGCTTCGGATATTCCGTTCGTATTATCAATTTTTCCGCCCCATACCGGAGAAACCACCCGTGCGCGCATTGCCGCACCGTTTGACGAGCGGATTGCTCTTGTTTTTCTGTATGCCGCCGAATTTGTTCCGTCATAAAAAGATGTCATTAAACCATGCTCCGCATAAGCCGTATAATTTCCGCCAACCATATAATTTTCCATAGTTCCAAATTTCCTGTTATTTGTTACAATCAATTGGTCAAATACTCCGTCGGCCTCCCTCGGAATTATTTTTACGCTATGACGCCCCGGTCTTAGCGTGAAAGAGCCTGCATATACTATTTTGTATCCGTTTTGCTCCTCTTTGTCATTAACCGGCAAATCGCGCCATTCATAAGGCGCATCATCCGCTCCAACCCATATTGAATTTTGTGAATACGACCCAATCCGTGCGCGGAAATATACATCATATACGTCGGGCTTATCAACATAAAAGCTGCATTTTATAACCGGTGTACTGCTTGCATAAACTCTGTCCATACGTAAATATCCATTATCAACTCTCGCGGCAAGCGCTTTTCCGCCGGACGCATTTTCATCTGTTATAACCGTAAAATCTGCCGTTTCGCCCTCCGGACTTGTATACGGCGTAATCGTGCAGTCCTCCATTTCAAAAACAGCATGCCCGTTCACCATAGTATCATTCGGCTCATTCCAAATATTATCACGGCATACTGCAATCTTGTCAAAAATACCGCCTTCTTCTCTCGGAACAAGCTTGAGGGTATGTTCACCTGCCGTCATCGTTTCATCCCTGAGTTTTGTCCATACCCATGTGTCCTCCGCGGCATGACTCAGGTTTGTGTATACATAATCCTGTTCGTCAAATGCAACCCAAACCGAATCCGAGCTGCTGTCAATTTTCCGTGCCCGTACCCATACACTGTATTTATCCTCATTCTGAATTGGAACGGTAAATGTCATTGCAGGAACAGCCTCCGCGCTGACCGAGCTTACTTTATTATCAATACCCGATACATACGCTGTCACAGAAGCCGCTCCCGATGCAAAGGCCTCTTCCGATGAAACGTATCCGGCGTCTACTCCGCCGGCACTGTAGCAGGACATAGCGGCGTTTTCCATTTCATAAACCAGATATTCGCTTTCCGGTATATCAGACGGCACATAGCCCGAATCGTCGGTTACCAAAACCTTATCTATCAAACCTCCGAACTCACGCGGACATATGGCAATTGTGTGATAACCGTTCCAAAGCGAACGCTCCGCTACAAGCGTCCATGTCCACGGCTGTTCCATAGTCCCTATATTTAATCCCTTATTGGCATAAGCATAGCCATCAAGTTCTCCTGCGCCGAACCACAACGAATCCTGACTCGTGTCGGTCACTTTGCTGCGCACCCAAAAATAGTATCTTTTCTGCACATTTGAGCTCAGGTTAAAACTTAACGGCGGCATATATATATCATTTGTTTCATTAATTTTGTTATCGCCCGGATAACTTCCCGACGCCAGCAATGCTTTTCCTCCGGAGGCGCCTGTATCGGTAACTGCGCTGTATTTCGCCGAAATCCCATTTCTGTTATATCGAAACTGAACCATATCTTCTGCTTCTATTGTTGCCACACGTGTATTTAGCAGCGATAAGGCACGGTCTGTATTCTCAACGCGGACTCCGTACCCCTTTCCCTGAGGTGCATGGTCTGCCCGAATATAATAACGCTGATTTTTTGTCAGATACGCTTCTATATGAAAGTATGACCGCGGATACTCATTTTCAGATGACTGAATATAGTTTGATGATGTAGGCGTATCGGTTTTATACAAATATCCGTTTATAAATGTATTTGCACTGTTATAGCTTGAAATTATATACCGTCCGGTTTCAATCGGCGTAAACTCAAACCAGTTATCACGTGTCGTATTCTCCGGAACAACTGCTGTATTTTCAACCAAAAAATATGCCTTTTCATAAGTACTGCCGTCACGGTCGCTTCCGAATGCCAGCGGAATTGGCAGCCGCCGCTCTTCACAGTCCCCCGTTCCCAGCTGACCCAGGCTGTTGTCCCCCCAAACCCAGATTGTGCCGTCACCGCACAATGCAATTGTATGGCGGTAGTATGTGCTAATCATTTCAATGTTCGATACCCCTGCAACCGGCACATATTGTGTAATAAACTCCTGCTCTATATCCTCTCCCGCACCGAGCTGGCGGAATAAGTTACTGCCGGCGCCTTTTGCTGTGCCATCGGTATAAATCAGAAATATCTGTTCTTCAACAGCCGTTACATTTTTAATGTTTTCACTATAAACTTGCGGTGTTTCATTGTATTCTCCTCCGAAATACAGCTTGTTATCCTCGGTTACCATATACGTTTCATAATAACCAATCGCAATATCCCGCACATTGTTCAGAACCGGCTGAATATACGGCGTTTTATTTCGGTTTATACCGCTGTTTGAATCAGACCAGATAAGTCTTCCCCATGACAAAACCGTGCCGTCCTCTTTAAGAAGTGCAAACTGGCCCCTATGAGCCGCCGCTTTCTCAACTCCCGTAATTGCAGATACATCGCTGTCCGGCAAATACTGACTGTCACCGCGGATTGTCACGGTCCCGTCTGTTTTGACAATCACACTGTTTGTATCGCCTGCGGCAGCATACTTTGCATTTGTCTGAAGTACACACGGCAATGATGCCGTTCCTGCATTTGTGCCAAGCATTCCGTATTCATTTTTGCCCCATGCCATAACCGTACCGTCGCTTTTCAAGGCATAACAGTACAGATCACCTGCCGAAACCTGTACAACATCTGTCAGCCCCGGTATCTGTGCCGGATACGGGCGGTACAAAAGTGAGGTATTTTCACCAAGGGCAAGATTTTCATTGCTTCCCCAACCCCACACAGTTCCGTCCGACTTCACAACATAGCTTGTATCAATGCTTGCCGCAACCTGTACATTTTCAAGCGCACTGAAAAGCTCCCAGCTTTCCTCCGGCGTCGGTTGATACCCATGAACATCAAAATCCTCCTCATACTCTGCCGTATGTATCTCGCTGCTCACCAGTCCGCATGCCAAATTTGACATACTGAAGCTTCGTCCGTATGCAACCTTATTTCCCAAATGTGCCATTTTATCCGCTGTATTCAGCACAGCCGCCTTCACATCTGCCTCACCGCGCACTAAAGCTTTTGCTGCACCGGCGCTGACCTGCGCCGCCGCCATACTTGTTCCGCTCATTTCTCCGTATGCGCCCTCCGGCAGAGTACTTTCCACATAGCGCCCCACAGCAGCAATGTCCACGCTTGTCGTACCATAGTTTGAATAATAAGAAAATCCCAAATCTTGGTTCAGCGATGCCACGCTTATAATATTGTCCAAATCAAATGACGCCGGATATATCGGCATTGTCTCCAAATCTGTGCGCGCATTGCCCGCCGCACAAACAAACAATACATCGTTTGCCGCCGCCATTGCTTCGCGCAGCGCACGATTGTTATCTTTTCCCCCAAAGCTCATATTTACAATTTCGGCGCCATGTTGCCGTGCATACTCAATAGCGCTGATTATATCGCTCGTATAAGCACGTCCGTTTTCAAACACCTTAAGCGGCAGAATTTGTGTTTCCGGTGAATTCTGCGCAATAATGCCCGCCACATGTGTACCATGATAATATTCGTCCTTATATTCCGCTTTGTAGGACAGTTCTTCACCGTTTACAAAATCATAGCCCTCACGCAGATGTCCCGAAAGTCCGGAGTGCGTTACGTCCACGCCGCCGTCAATAACCGCAGCAACCGGCGCCGGGTCAGGCTCTCTGTCAGCTTTGTCCGTCGGTTCTATTTCCAGCATAATCTCCGCCGGCGTTTCCGATGCCGGTATCGCTGTATCCTCCGTTTCCGACAAATCAATATCAAGTCTTAAACCATCAGCCGCAAGTTCAAGCTCATAGTCCGGCTGAACATATTCAATCTGAGTGTTGTCGGATAATTTCTGCACAAAGGTTTCTAAATCAACTTTCTCTGTCAGAACTACCGATGTCAGACTTTGCGGAATTTCCTCTGCAAAGTAAGCCGGCGTTTCATTCATACTA
>CAKSHB010000053.1 GCA_934456295.1 uncultured Clostridia bacterium
TCGCGGCACGTTGTGTTTTAGTTGCTTCACCATCCTGGTTAATAAGCTCCTGTTTTGTATCTTCTCGTTCTGCCGGTGTAGCTGGTCGGTTCGATTTTTTAGCTTTTGTTTTAGCTGGTTTTCCATCCGCTTCTACAGGTTTATCCGTTGTCTCTTCGATACCATCACTTTCGATAATATCTAATGCGAGTAGATACAGATATCGTCTAACGTACGTCTGAATCGCTCCAACTTTTTGAATTGGATTTTTTATCATACTCTCGTCAGGTGCAAGCTGACTCATAAAATCAATCGATTCATCTGGATTATCTACATTATAAATTGTCAGCGTAGCTATCTCATTTCCAAATGTGATAATATCAGCGAGTCCAATCTCTCTAAAGATTTCCTGTTTCGCCGGAATAATTTCATCCAGACGGAAATACTTAAATTCGGCATATCTGTTTACACCTTTTTTCTTTACACCCGCGTCAAGAAATTTTTTACGAGCTTCGATAAGTTTCCCGTACACGTTCATAACGTGTGGATCCTGTGTTTCTTTTGTTGTTGCCATTATAACAACCTCCTTTTTTATTTTAGCGATCTTACGTGATACCGTACGATCTATATTTATATATTTATCAATACGACGTTTTGCCATATCAATATAATAATCTAAATCGAGATCAGCTATCGTGAGCGTATTCTCGTTGTCAATAAAACAATGCCCTGGACATTCGGATATAACAGTCTCGGACCATATAGGTGGATCAACTGGATATACATCCATTTTTCCTGTTGTTTTATTTTTCTTACGTTTTTCTTTGATCCATTTACCTTTTACTACCTGTCCATATTTCGGATCTTTTACAGCGTAAATTCTGTTTACCTTTTGTACTTGTTCGCGTTTACCATTAATATAATGATAAGATCCCTCATAAGTACCACCGGTCTTTATGATCTGCTGAAATGCTGTGATATCATCACATTCTTTAATTGTTGTTTCTGGATCTATTCCTTTTACAAGATAATCTACAATCGCTTTATGTATTATCTGTAATGAGTTGGTCTTAAAAGTACCACCATCATACAGCGAGACATAACCACCTTTTGTTTTAAAGTGTCCATCTTTATAAATACCAATATAATTATTTACATCCTTTTGTATTACCTTATAAAAATCATCACGTTCCATCGTAAATCCTGTCAGATCACACCAGGCGGAAACAATTCTTTCTGATAGATCGACCTCTTTACGATCGATCGTAAACATAATACCGTCTGTATTAATATTCACAAAATCAATTGTCTTACATTGTTTGCATAGATCAGCTATTAAAATACTCATAGCTAACTGATTAGTGATACATACGCTACGCCCTCCTAGACGATCATTAAGGCCGTTTCCTTTTGCTAACATAGCTCCATAACACGTATTTATAATCAATTTAAGACTTGATTGTTTAGCGTCATAATCCAGGTATTCAAGAATATGTTTATATGTCTCTTCATCTGTATTCGCTTTGAGTTTATCCATGTTAAGAAATGTATTACCGTCAGCGTCCTCATCTGAAAACTCGTGATACCATGAACCACCTAATTTTTTTTTAATCTCATTATTTACAGCTTTCGCCTGTCCCTTATACTTTAGTCGTAATTGTACTAGCTTTTTATAAGCGTCAGGATCTTTCATCGACCTAGATGTGTAACCGAAATTGATCATACTGTTTGGATACAGCGAACCAACGTCTTGATTTATAATAACTCGATCTTCTGTTTCTTGAATAGTTACACATGGCTTTGCTCCATGCACACCACCCCAGGCGTAAGTAACTGGACACTCTCCGCCTGAACACTTCAACATTAAATCTAATGTCATTCCCTTAGATCCTTTACCAGCTCCGAATAACTTAGCGTCAGGAATGTCCTTATCTCTAATTTGCATAAAGAAATCAAGTACGATTTTAGGTATCCTATTCGGATCTAAATTAGACGGTAATGTATAATCTCGTTCATCTGATCGCTCTTTATAAGTAGCTTTCAGTGCTTCGGCTGATAGCCTTGCGTTCGTATAACCAAGTGCATCTATTGGGGCAATATCATAAATACCACCCGCTAGAATCTTAGCATCCAGATAATTCTTTTTACGTTCCCAGTAAAGACGTACTGTAGAATCTACATCATACTTACAATAACGTATAACTTCCTCTAATTCATCGGATGTTAACGGTCGATCGATATCGAACGGTACAGACGATTCTACGATAGGTAATTTAAGATTTCCCTCAATTGCCTTAAGACTTATACCAGGATCAGCGATATCATCCCTTAAATCAAACGATTTAAACGGTTTCTTTTTATATAGTATAAAAGGAAACTCCCATGGTTTACCACCATTAATAATAAAGTCATTACAGCGTTTTACCTCAACATTAGATCCGCCGTTTAACATTACCATGATCACGTAATCATCATAATGTTTGTTATTAAATCCTCCGATTATATCAGGCACATTAGAAAGAAATTCACGTAAATGATAATTATCATTATGAATTACAGTATACGGAGATCCTTTTTCTGGCTTTCTTGCGACTACAATCCAATCGTCAGAAAAAACCTCGATATCGTATATATAAATATTCATATCAAACCTCCTTATCTAAAGCTAATTGACATGCTATACCACAATCCGGTATAACTTCATTAGCTCGGCCTCTATTTGGGTCTAATTGGTCTAAAAACGTTCCTTTAATACATGAATGTCCTATTTCTCTTTCGATTTCAGACATACGCTTAAATACTTCTGGAAAATCTTTTCTTATTTTATTCCAATAACCCATGCCGCCTTTTACACAACCAACACAATTATTATTAGAGTAACCAAGGTCATACATTTTAGGGCGTTTAATACCTAGTCTTTCTAACAGAGCATGAGAGTTAGATTTAGTAAATCCCTTATCGATTAAAGGAAACTCATGTTTAAATTCCGGCATAGATTCGAGTAGGCGATCCGCTCTCTTTTTCTCATTTACATCAAACCCCCAAACGTAAGTAATATCAAAATCTCTATACTGATATTCCCATTCCTTACGAACTCGACGTTTTAGAATTTGTGTACATTTTGCTCCACCTGGACCATTAACGTATCTTTGAGATAATATAACATTTTGTACATTACGATATGGAGATTTTAATATCTCTATATCTTTACCTAAAACTTTTTCACAATCCTTAATAAATCTCATACTATCTTCATGCTGATTTTCTATATCGATATAAATATATTTATTTACGTTCTTGGCTAAATAACCGGCAATAAATGAAGATACTCCAGCACTTAACCAACATACTTTTAATTGTTTCAAACCAACCACTAAACACTATCGTTAGCGTCTGCGGTTAATGTTTTAGATTGCTTTTATACAACTTAATTAGCCTTATAGCCACTGTGAATTATTTTACTAGCCGTCACATCTTTTCTCCACGGCTAAACCTAGTTTCACTAGGATAGGTTTTACTCCTTTCTCATTTCATCCATACATACCTCGCAAATATCGCCGTCGTGATTATCATCCATAATACAACCGCATAATTCACAATATTTCATATCGTCACCTCCTATTTACGAATTTTCGTTAACCTGAGTATAAGAAATATCTAAAGAATATTCTCCAACATAATATAATTCAATGTCATATGATCCGTATTTCTCTGTAGAAATAGATGCGTTATAAGCGTAGTCAGCACAACCAATATTTAACAGATGATTTAACACACGTCTTACTGTTGTATTACGACTACAACGCTCCTCAAATGCGAAATAACCAGTATCAAGATTTACCAGGCTACAATATTTAGCTGTAGCATCACCTCGGTATCTATTCTTGTTATCTCTAAAAGATACCACCATGTATACGTTTATTACTTCTCCGTTATTTTTTTGGAAAATCAAAGCACCATTTTTTAAGTGCAATTGTCTTTCTAAATTACTGAGCTTCTTAGCTCCGTTAATACTAATATGTTTCATCAGTTATCCTCCTTAATTATTGTATGATCTTCTGTAACCCTCCATATATCTCGTAAAAAGAGCTTCGCTAAAATCTGAATAACCAGCTAACGCTCGGTATATATCTACTTCAACCGTCCCTTTTGTGAGTAAATGGATATAGCTACATTTATTAGTCTGTCCCGTTCTATGTATACGATCGCGACTCTGTTCAAGTGTATTCGATCTTAATGTTGGCTCGTAATATATGATCGTATCACTTGCGAAAAGATCGATACCGGCGCTGGCGGTCTGGTATTGACAAACGATAACACGGATCTTTTTATCCGCTTGAAATTTTCTCCATATCGTCTTATCTTTTTGATCACCGTCTAACGTAACATACTTAATTTTCATTTTCTTAAGTAATGCTCCTATTTTATCAATCGAATATTTAAACTCCGCAAATATAACGATCTTTTTGTCGTCCTCGTATCCCTCTAGTAATTCTTGTAAGATACTTAATTTTTCGGTTTTTACTTCTTTTATTTCTCCAGTATCCAATTTGATACATCCGGAACACAATTGACGTAATTTAACAAGACGACTTAAAGGATTCTCTGCCAGTACGTCCAACTCTAATATCGCTGACTCAGTAGCCAACTTTTTATAAAGTTTCTTTTCTGACTGATCAACCTTGATTATTTCATCTGGTAACTTGTCCGGTAAATCTAAACAATCTGATTTTTTCACTCGATAACTATGTTCGTTGATGATATCTTGTAATTCTTTCACATGTATATAACTACTTGGTTTATGATACATATTAAGAATACAGTATCGATCCTGGAACGTTCGATATGATCCACCGAAAATCCTTGAATATGGATAACCACGCTCGATATACGGATCTAAGAAGCAATACAAAGACCAGATATTTTCGAGCTGTCCATTCCCGATCGGTGTACCTGTTAAGATATATCTATAATCGGATAATGTTGCAACTTTAAGTAAAAACTTCGATCTACGGCTTGTACGATTCTTTATACAATGTGCCTCATCCAATATGATACATCCCCATTTTTTATTATAAGGACTCTGCTTATCTCCTCTCCAAACCTTGTCGTAGTTGATAAGAGTAATACCATTTTTTAAGATTTCCCGATCTAATTCATCGAATAGGTCAATATCTCTCTCCCAAGCTCCAAGAGCAGATTTAGGAGCAACTATTAAAGCCGTTTCTATGTATCCAGCTTTTAGTAGGTCTAGGATTCTAAACAGTCCGACTAATGTCTTACCTGTACCTTGTTCCATAAAGAGTGCGAAGTAATTATTAGATCTCATATACGACAGCGCCACTTCTTGATGATGATATAGTTTTATCATTCGTCAACCTCATTTTTAAATAATTCAGTTGTAATCATAGCCATGATTAATGCTACAACAGGTATATATTCAGATCCTGATATTCCCATAGGCCCTAATGTTTTAGCTATGATTTCAGCTGTTTTTTCTTCATAATCTTTACGTGATATGCTAATCTCAGGTTTTGATCCACGTTTAGGAGTCTCTTTACAATCGTCCTCTTTTTCGATTGTATCACTTTCTTTTTCAACAGTGTCATTCTCAATTTTCGCTAAATCCTTAAGCAGTACTTTTTTAAGAGTACCATTAAAGTTTACGATAACCTGATCACTTTGGAAATAAAATTCCTTTGCAATAATACCTTTCTTAATTACTCCATCTTCGATAATAGCGACAGCGTCACCTGGTTTCATTTTTTTAATCATGTTTAAGCCTCCTTTTTTTTAATTAATAGTAAAAATCCGTATTATAAATCCAACCGTTAGCATATATCAATAAACATAAATATAAAGCACTAATACCATTAACAATGATCCATGGGATTAAGTTTTCTATGATCATATCACTATCGAACAATGACACGAACAATAATATATTAGCTCCGGATATACTCGCTAAGATTTTTAAAGTAACATTTTTAATTTTCGTTTTGGTTTTTCTCTTCATTTAGGCTACTCCTATATATCTTTGTAAGCACATGATAAAAATCATCAATACATGAGTTTATCTCATAACCTGTTAAATTTTTTTTTATTGTTCCGTCTGCTAACACATGAATTACATTCATTATCTCGCCTCCTCAAATAATTCTTCGAGCGGTAAATCACTTTTCAGAATATTCTTAATAGTCACAGCTTCTTTAAATGTGAGCGGAGCCTTACTATTTAATTTAAGACTCAGTGTACTAACAGTACAGTTGATACGAGGATCGCTAGCCATAATAGCCAATGTGGTTTTTGTCCTGGCTTTTTCAGCTTCAACATTCGGATACATACTATCACCTCCTAGTTCTATATTTCGGTTGCAACCCGATTTATCAGCTATAAATTTAATCTGTGTAATTAATAAAAATTCTTAATGATTTTTCGAAACTCGTTTTCGAATTTTCGTTAATTACATTTACAAGTATACCTGAATTTTCGTTAATGTCAATATTATTTTCGAATTTTCGTTATCTTCTTAAGTTTTGTATAAAATCATTTTCGAATTTTCGAAAATAGTTATTGAATTTTCACAAATATGATATTATAATAATAGTCGAGGTGATGATATGACAATTGAAAATAAATTAAAAAATCTTATACTGCAACAATATAGTTCAATACGTGAATTTACTATTACTAATAATATACCTTATTCTACATTAAATAGTATTTTTACAAGAGGAATTAATAAAGCTACTTTATCTAATGTTTTGAAAATATGTGACGCGTTACATATTAGCGCTGACGCATTAGCCAATGGCACTATTGAATATATTACTAATAACGAACCTATCAAAAAAGAAATTGAAACACATGAGGTCAACGATATTTTAGCTAGGACCAAAAAACAATTATTAACTGATCATGCGTTAATGTTTAATGGAAAACCAGCAGATGAGGAAAGTATTCAATCCATACTGGACGCGATGGAAGTAGGTATGGAAATCGCAAGACGTAAATCCGAAAAGAAATAAAGGGGTGTTTAAAATATTTGATTTTTATAAAATTGTAAAAGATTTGGTACAGAAATATAATACCAGGGACCCATTTAGGATCGCTAAAGAAATGAACGCGATAATATTAAAAGTCCCATTAAAAGGAATTAATGGATTTTATCACACATATTTAGATCAGAATCTAATTTATATCAACGATGATTTAACTGATGAAGAACAAATTATCGTATGTGCTCATGAGCTAGGACACATGATCTTACATCATGATATTGACAGTGTATTTTTAGATAGTCCGCTAGTAGAACCTGGTACTATAGAATTAGAAGCTAACGCGTTCGCATTGCAATTATTACAAGGCAATCTTAACCTATCCAACGATATACCGTTAATTGATTGGAATATGGATAATTTCGCTTTAAGACGTCGCGTAATATTCGAGTTGCACGATTAACAAAAACCATAACAAAATGTATAACAAAAACTAAGACCATAACAAAAACAATTTTTAAGAATAACAAAACCAAACTTTAGAAATGTGATTTTGTTATGGTTTTGTTATACATTTTGTTATCGAAAATTCAAAAATATTTTTGTAATATTCGAATTTTCATTTTTGAAAATCAATAAATTTTATATATTCTTCTACTACTATAACATAATTATATTTTTATTATTAAATAGAAATAAATATATAGTATATAGAAGTAAAAAATAAAGAAAAATAATATTTATAAGGAATTAAAGATTTTTTGGTTATTCTGTTATGAAAATACAAAGGAGGTTTTATTATGAGATTTTTAAATGTAGCATTGTATGTAAGAGTATCTACAGATATTCAGGTCGATGGTTATTCGATCGATGAACAACTTGAACGCCTTGAAAAATACTGTGATGCAAAAGATTGGATTATTTATAATAAATATATTGACCCTGGTTTCACTGGATCGAATATCAATCGCCCTGGCTTAACAAAGCTATTACAAGACATACATAAAGGGAAGATTGATCTTGTATTAGTATATAAATTAGATCGTCTTAGCAGATCACAGAAAGATACATTATATCTGATCGAAGAGGAGTTTTTACCTAACAATGTCGATTTTATTAGCATGACAGAAAACTTTGATACATCTACCCCGTTCGGAAAAGCTATGATCGGTATCTTATCCGTATTCGCACAGTTAGAGCGTGAAAATATAAAAACACGCCTGGCTATGGGACATGTAGGACGTGCAAAAGCCGGATATTGGCGAGGAGGATCTAATCCACCGATTGGTTATGATTTCATAAATGGCAAGTTGATAATAAACGAATATGAGGCTTTACAGGTTAGAACTATATACAAAATGTTCCTGGATGGTGAGACTATACACGGTATAACCAGGTATATGAGCGATCATTTTACTAATCGATATTCCAATTATCGTACACCTGGACAGACTGGTGTTATTTTAAGAAACCGATTATACATTGGAAAAATAAAATATAAGGGTGTCGAATACGATGGTGTTCATGAACCAATTATAGATATTGATACTTTTGAAAGAGTCCAGAAAAGATATAAAGAAATATCTGGTAAATGGTCCGATCACTATCGTTCTCCATTTAAAGCTAAACATTTACTTACAGGTTTATTGTATTGCGGTAACTGTGGAGCTAGATATTTTGCTTGTACTCAAAGACGCAAAGACAAAACTACAGGTAAATATATTAAAAGTACGGAATCTTATGTATATTATAAATGCTATACAAGAGATGGTAATAAATCTATGAGAAAAGCTGATTACTGTAAAAATCCAACGATCCGAGTTGATAAACTAGATAATGTTATATTAGACGAAATAAAAAAACTAAAACTTGATCCTGATCGATTAGAACGAATTATTAATACCGAGTCTAAAGAAAAAGTTGAGAATACAGAATTAACAGTATTGAGA
>CAKSHB010000054.1 GCA_934456295.1 uncultured Clostridia bacterium
GATGAACCCGGTACAGGCGGTATAGACGATGGCGGAGATGTTTAATGAAAAGCCCATACCAAAAAAATATGTAATAGCAGGGCTTAAAGCGCTTATGAGCTGCGGCGGAAAACGCCTCGAAACACAGGCTGAAAAATATGAATGTGATTATACGGGCGATGCAGATATAGTTGTTGCTGTCGATGCCGAGAAGGTGAAGGCAAAGCAGGCACAAAATCCTCATCTGACGCTTGAAGCGTGCGAATATATAATGACGGGCACGGTATTTTATACAAAGCTGATGGAATATGACGGGTTTATGCTGCATGCGTCGGCGGTTGTGTATGAAGGCAGAGCATATCTGTTTTCGGCTCCGTGCGGAACGGGCAAATCGACACATACGCAGAATTGGTGCAAGGTGTTTGACGGCGCGGTGATACTTAATGATGACAAACCGGCAATCCGGATTATAGACTCACAGGCGGTTGCATACGGCACACCATGGAGCGGAAAGTCAGATAAACAGCTTAACATGTCGGCGCCTGTGGGTGCGGCGGCGTTTATTGAGCGTTCGAAAACAAACAGCATAGAGAAAATGAGCACAAAGGACGCGCTGACGGGGATAATGTCGCAGACTGTAAGACCGAAATGCGAGCAGAAGGCGGACATGTTTTTTAAGACCGTGGGCGGATTTCTCGGGCAGGTTCCCGTATATAAGCTCAGGTGCAATATGGAGCCGGAGTCGGCAAAAGTGGCATATGAAGCCATGCGCGGCGCAAAATAGCAGCGGAGCCGAACGTCAAGTATATTATAAAACCGTTTCACATATGTGAGGCGGTTTTTTTGTGCGTATTTCGGGGATAAATCCGTGCATTTTTTGCTTTTTTCGGGTAGTTTCAGTTATTATTTGACATATGGGGTATGTTTGTGATATAGTATATAATACCTTTATTATAGGATTTGAATGTCATAGGGACATGTTAACAGGCAGGAGTGTATTTATTTGGACAACAAGAGGGAACCCGGCAGAAAAGAATTTTTGGTGTGTAACATAGTGTTGGCGATATTGCTTTCGGTTGCGATGGTGTCGGGATTGTACGAAATATTTTTTATGATATTTGTTCCGGCGGTTTTGGCGTATATGTTTGTGCGCTTTAAAGGAAAATATGCGGTGGCGCCGATTGTGCTTTCGGCGCTCATACCTCTGATTTTTTCAGGGGGGCTGAATATAAGCGCTGCATTGCTGAGTGTGCCGGCAGGGGCGCTCATAGCATATTCCGTGAAGCGCCAAAAAGGGCTTCTGCACGGAGTTGTGTCGGGAGTTTTGGGAGAGATTGCAGGCTTGGCGCTGTTCTTTATGGCGATAAGAATGGGCGGCGGCGAGGCGGCTGTGTTTTCCGAAAACATGAGCACGGGGTTTAATGAGGCGCTCGTGGCGGCATTTGAGGCATACGGCGTACCGTCCCAGTATCAGCCGATGATGTATGAGGTGTTTGTGTCGGTATTGCCCTCGATCATGAGTATAATGCTTATTGTTTTTTCATACATAGCGCTGGTTCTGTGTCTTATGCTGCT
Source organism: uncultured Clostridia bacterium (assembly GCA_934456295.1). Classification (GTDB taxonomy): domain Bacteria; phylum Bacillota; class Clostridia; order UBA1381; family UMGS1253; genus Aphodoplasma. The sequence continues at coordinate 1,555 of CAKSHB010000054.1, forward strand.
GGTTATACGCGGCGAAGAGTACGCATTGGGATACAGACCGTTTACATGCATAAAAGCGGATAAATCCTGCGCTGTAATTCTTATGGCGGCATTTGCGGCGAGCATATTCACAAAGGGCATTGTTGCGAAGACGCTCGTAAACACAGTTATAATTTTGTCGTTCTTTATGTTTGTGTGCGGAGTGAGCACAGCAAGTTTTCTGATAAAAAGGAAATGCAAAAAAACGCTGAAAACGATTTTGTATGTGGTATCTGCTGTTATGATGGTTTTTGCGCCGACGATATTTATGCTTATGGGGTTTGCAGATTCATTCATAAATATCAGAGGAATTACACCGCCGAAGAAGTAACCGTGTGCGGACAAAAAGCGCAAAACGGAAAGGAAAAGTATAAATGAAGAAGAATAAATGGTATCTGAATAATTTATACCGTGCCATAAGTGTTGCACAGTGGTGCGTGCTTGTGTGCGCCATACTTACGTTTTTGACGGGACCGGAACAGCTGTGGCTGAGTATAGCGGAGATAGTGCTGTTTTTGGTGCTGCTGCTTCTGAATTTGCTTGAGCGCAAGCGCCGTGATATCGACGTACAGGACTATGTGCGCAAACTGAACAGCCATATGGACACAGCGACGAAGGATTCGCTGGTAAACTTTCCGTTTCCGATGCTTGTTACACATCTTGACGGCAGGGTGTCATGGTATAATCAGAGTTTTGCAAAAATTATATCGGGCGAGTCTTTGTTTGAAAGAAACGTGACGGAGATTATCGAGGATTTGAACTGGAGCGATGTTCTGCGCATGCAGGAGGGAATAGAGCTGAACGTTGTTTACCGCGAAAGGCAGTACAGCGTTATGGGCAACATAATAAAGCCCGACCCGAAACGTGACAATGAATATCTCATACTTCTTTACTGGCTTGACCAGACGGAGCTTAAAACAATACAAAAGAAATATGCGGAGGAAAAAACCGACGTATGCATTATCCTTGTCGATAACTACGACGATGTAATGAACAGCATGGACGAGTCGCAGAAGCCGCAGATGAGTTCGATGATTGCAAAATATATGCGCGAATGGATAGGCGACGCGGACGGAGTGTTGAAAAAGCTTGACCGCGACAGATATATATTCATGTTTGAGCATAAGTATCTCAATAAATTTATCGAGGGCAAATTTGAGCTTTTGGACAGGGTGCGCGAGATAAGTGTCGGAAACAAAACTCCGGCAACAATGAGCCTTGGCATAGGCTGCGGCGGCGAAAATATTGCACGCAACGACGAGTATGCACGTATGGCGCTTGATATGGCGCTCGGTCGCGGCGGTGACCAGGCAGTCATAAAGGATGACGGGCAGTTCAGCTTCTACGGCGGAAAAACAAAGGAGCATGAAAAGAGCACGCGCGTAAAATCGAGAGTGATAGCGTATGCATTGCGCCAGCTTATCATGAGTGAGCAAAATGTCGTAATAATGGGACATAAAATGCCCGATATGGATTCACTCGGCGCCGCAATCGGACTTTCAAGGAGCATAAAAAACCGCGGAAAGCCCGTAAACATAGTATGCGGCGAATGCGGTCATACGGCAAGAAAAATTGTTGAGGCGATAAAGCATGAAAGCGAAGAAAACGAGCTGATGTTTGTGACGCCGGAGGAGGCAATGCAGCTTGTTGATGATAAAACCGTGCTTATAGTTGTTGACACGCACCGCCCGTCGCTGACGGAAAATGCGGAGCTTTTGAAAAAGGCGGGAGAGATAGTTTTAATAGACCATCACAGAAGAAGCACCGAGTTTATAGAAAACTGTTCGCTTGTGTATCATGAGCCGTATGCGTCATCGACAAGCGAGATGGTGACAGAGCTTTTGCAGTATATGGACAACAGAGTTTCGCTCACAAGGCTTGAGGCAGAGGCAATGTATGCCGGCATATACATGGATACAAAGAACTTCACGTTTAAAACGGGTGTGCGCACATTTGATGCGGCATCGTTTCTCAGACGGCATGGTGTTGATACCGTTTCCGTTAAAAAAATGTTTCAGAATGATTTGCCGCATTATAACAGCAAGGCTCATCTTGTCGGACGTGCGGAATTTGTACACGGCAACATTGCGGTGTCTGTGAGCGATGAAACGATAAGCGATATATCAATTGTGGCGGCACAGGCGGCGGACGAGCTTTTGAGCATAGAGGGCGTCGAGGCATCGTTTGTGATTGCAAAAAACGGCGAAGAGGTTATAATAAGCGGACGTTCATGGGGTGATATCAACGTTCAGCTCATACTTGAAAAGCTGGGCGGAGGCGGACATATGACCGTTGCAGGGGCACAGCTTCGCGAGATGAGCACATCAGAGGCGTATGATAAGCTGATGGGTGCGATTGACGAGTATCTGAGCGAACGGGAATAGCCCGAAGGCAGGCAGTGTATAATATAAATTACAATATATTGGGAGTGACGAAAAATGAAGGTAATTTTGCAGGCAGATGTAAAAGGCAAAGGCAAAAAGGGCGAAATCAAAGAGGTTTCGGACGGATATGCGAGAAACTTTTTGTTTCCGCGTAAGCTTGCCGTTGAGGCAAACGCACAGAATTTGAATGATGCAAAGGGCAGACTTGAGGCACAGGCTTTCCATAAAGGGCAGGAGAAGGAAGCGGCGCTCGAGGCAAAGGCGAAAATCGATAATGCGAGCGTAAAGCTGAAGGCAAAGGCAGGAGCCGGCGGCAAGCTTTTCGGCTCAATAACGAGCAAAGATGTTGCCGAGGCGCTTAAAATGCAGCAGCACATTGTAATTGACAAAAAGAAATTCCATATGCCCGACGGCATAAAAACGATAGGCACAACCGAGGTTGAAATACGTGTATATCCCGAAATTACGGCAAAGCTGAGAGTTATTGTTGAAGAAGAATAATTCGTTTTGCTGCATTTTGTACGGGATACTAATGTTTGGGAGAGAGTAAGATGGATTTGGCAGGAAGAAAAATGCCATACAGTATCGAGGCGGAGCAGTCTGTGCTCGGCGGAATACTGATTGACCATAACTGCATGGCTGCTGTCGGAGAAAAGATAACCGAAAATGACTTTTATTTCGACCATAACAAGTCGATTTTTGCGGTTATGCTGGAGCTTTTCAACACGGGCAAGGCGATAGACCTTGTAACGGTTTCGGACGCATTGAGCCGGAAGGGAAAGCTTGAGGCAGTCGGCGGAGTGCAGTATCTGACGAGTGTGGCATCATCGGTTCCGACAACGGCGAATATTACGCAGTATGCCGACATCGTTTCGCAGAAATCGCTTCTCAGGCGTCTTATAGAGGCGGGAAATGAGATTGTGAATATGGGTTATGACGCGTCGGAGGACTCGGACGGTGCAAATGAAAAGCTCGAACAATCGGAAAAGCTTATTTTTGACATACTTCAGGGGAAAGATTCACACGGAGTCGTTCATATAAAAGAGCTTTTGGGCGACACATTCCGAATGATGAATGAAATGGCTGCAAACCGCGGCAAGGTTACGGGTGTTCCGACAGGCTTCGGCTACCTTGACCAGATGACGTCAGGTTTTCAGAAAAGCGATTTGGTGCTTATAGCCGCACGTCCCGCAATGGGAAAAACGAGTTTTGCGCTGAATATAGCGCAGTATGCGGCACTGCATGCGAATGTTACAACGGCGATTTTTAACCTTGAAATGTCAAAGGAGCAGCTTGCAAGCAGAATTATATGCTCCGAGGCGATGGTTGGAGGAAATCAGCTCAAGGACGGCACGCTGAGCGCGTCGGACTGGGTGCGCATAGGCGAGAATATGCAGCGGCTTGAGGGCGCACCGATTTATATTGACGATTCATCGGCAGTCACTGTGTCGGACATACGCGCAAAATGCAGACGCCTGAAGCAGCAGCACAATCTCGGGCTTGTGGTAATCGACTATTTGCAGCTTATGCAGGGAACCGGAAAGAACCGCGGCGATAACAGACAGCAGGAGGTATCGGAGATTTCGCGTTCGCTCAAAATTCTGGCAAAGGAAATACAAGTGCCTATTATAACGCTGTCACAGCTCTCACGCGGACCCGAAAGCCGTACAAATAAGCGGCCCATGCTGTCGGATTTGCGTGAGTCGGGAGCCATAGAGCAGGACGCCGATATTGTAATCTTTTTATACCGCGACGAGTATTATAATCCCGATACACCGGATAAAAATATGGCTGAATGTATAATCGCAAAGCACCGTAACGGTGAAACGGGAATGATAAAGATGTGGTGGGACGGTGCGCATACGAAGTTTATGCACATGGATAAACAGCACACGGAGGAGGAATAGCGTGTGTATAATGCATCGGACGGCGAAAATAATGCATTAAAAAAAGCCGCAAACATGCAAACCGGCGGATTTGCCGATAAAACATTGGACTTTATCAGAAAAAACGATTTGCTTTCATGCGGAGATAAGGCGCTTGTGTGCCTTTCCGGCGGCGCGGATTCGACATGCCTTCTGCGCGTGATATGCACCGTTGCACAGCGGCTTAATCTGACCGTGTGCGCAGCACATGTCAACCATATGCTGCGCGGCGCCGATGCCGACCGTGACGAGCGGTTTTGTGCAAAACTGTGCGAAGAATGCGGCGTTGAGCTGTATACACTGCGCACAGATGTGGCAAAAGAGGCCGCACGCACACATGAGAGCTTTGAGGCGGCGGCGCGCAGAATTCGCTATGACTTTTTTTTCGGTCTGAAAAAAAAGCACCATTTTGATAAAATTGCAACCGCACATAATAGAAATGACAATGCCGAAACAAGCATTTTGTATTATCTGCGCGGAAGCGGCATTGACGGAATAAAGGGTATAGCGCCGAAACGCGGCGACGGCGTGATAAGACCGATTTTGTGGGCGCCGCGCGGTGAAATAGAGCGTTATCTGGCAGAGATTAATCAGAATTATGTGACTGACGCAACCAATTTTACGGCGGAATATACCAGAAACAAAATACGGCTGAAGCTTTTGCCGTATCTTGCACGGGAGTATAACCCGAATATTGACGGAGTTGTTGCCGATAATGCGCTGCTTTTAAACCTTGACGCACAGTATATGGAAGATGAGGCGGCGGCGCTCTATGGGAAAATTGCGCGATATGAGGGCGGCATGGTGAAGATTGATGCGGAGGCGTATAAAAAAAGCGCAAAAGCGCTTGCACTGCGCGTTATAAGAAAAGCCATATGTACGCTCAAAGGCAGTATGACGGACATTTCGTATGACACGGTAATGCGTTGCGACGCACTGTTTGGGCAGGACTGCCACGGCAGAAAGGTCAGTGTGTCGAAGGATTGCTTTGCAAAGCGCGAATATGGCAGCGTGATTTTTTACAAAGAGAAAACACAGCTGAGTTTTTCGTATAAGGCAAATATCGGAGAAACGTATATACCGGAAATCGGCATGACAATCAGGCTGTCGTTTGCGGAAAAGCTGGATTTTTCCGAAAAAAACTGCGAGTATTTTGATTATAATCGTCTTAAGGGGCAAATATATATAAGAAACAGGGAAACAAAAGACCGTTTTACGCCGTTTAACATGAAGGGGAGTAAGCGGCTCAAAGATTTTTTCATTGATGAAAAAATTGCCGCAAGCGAAAGAGAGCGGGTACCGCTTTTGGTGTGCGGCGACGAGATACTGTGGGTGTGCGGCGTAAGAAGGAGCGCGCTGTATACGGTAGACGGCAGTACAAAAAAAATACTTAGGACAGAATTTTTGGAGGGGACAAAAAATGCAGATGCATGAGGACGTTGAAAGAGTTTTGATTTCGGAGGAGGAGCTTGCGTCAAAAGTGAGCGAGCTTGCTGAAATAATAAGCAGGGATTATGAGGGCAAAACAGTGCTTGTAATTACGCTTTTGAAAGGCGGAGTAATGTTTAGTGTTGATTTGATGAGAAAGCTGACAGTGCCTGTCGAGATTGATTTTATGAGTGTGTCGAGTTATGGTGCGTCATCGAAATCGTCGGGAATTGTTAAGGTCGACAAAGACCTTGACGAGTCTATAAAGGGCAAAGACGTCCTTTTGGTGGAGGATATTATCGACAGCGGTCTTACGCTTAACTATGTGCGCGAAATGCTTCTGGCGCGCGAGCCCGCAAGCCTTAAAATATGCACAATTCTTGATAAGCCGTCAAGAAGAAAAACACAGGTGAAGGTTGATTACACCGGCTTTGAAATTCCGGACGAATTTGTAATCGGATACGGACTCGATTACGCGCAGAAACACAGAAATCTGCCGTATGTCGGGATTTTAAAGCGCAGTGTTTATGAAAATGAAAAATAGGAGCGCATATGGCGCCGCATGAGGGTGAATGTCCGCAGCGGAGCAAATTTAAACATTTTGTAAAGAAGACTGCGGATAAGGTTGTATTTATGCGCTGTTTATGATAACATAATCTAAGCGGAAAAGGAGTTGATAGTTTGAAGAAATATATGAAAAGCTTTGGCTTTTACGCGGTTCTGTTTGCCGTGCTGCTTATGCTTGTGTATACACTTACGGAAACACAGACGGCGGGAGTTAAAAAGGTCTACTCCGACTTAATTCGGGAAGTTGAGGCAGGAAGGGTCACAGAGCTTACTGTTGTTGATAATACCGCAACGGCGAAGCTGTCGGAACCTGTCAAAATTGTCGATGAAAAAGGCAAGGTTATAACGGACAAAATTGATAAAATAGAGGTTGAGATACCGAACATGCTTATATTTGAGCAGGATTTGGGTGATACCATTCTCACACAGGTTCGCGAGGGCAAGCTCAAATATGACACAAAAGCGCCTGTAAGCCAGCCATGGTGGGTTTCGCTTCTGCCGATACTCGGCACGGTCGGGCTTATGATATTTATTTATATTTTCTTCATGCAGCAGTCGCAGGGCGGCGGAAAGGCGATGTCGTTCGGAAAAAGCAAAGCAAAGATTGTTTCCGACAACAAAAAGAAGGTATATTTTTCAGATGTTGCCGGTGCTGATGAAGAAAAGGCGGAGCTTGAGGAGATTGTTGAATTTCTGAAATATCCGAAAAAGTTTATCGACCTCGGCGCAAGAATACCGCGCGGCGTGCTTCTCGTGGGGCCTCCGGGAACAGGTAAAACTCTTCTGGCGAAGGCTGTGTCGGGAGAGGCGGGCGTACCGTTTTTCAGCATAAGCGGCTCGGACT
>CAKSHB010000055.1 GCA_934456295.1 uncultured Clostridia bacterium
TGGAGCGGAAGACGAGATTCGAACTCGCGACGTTCACCTTGGCAAGGTGACGCTCTACCACTGAGCCACTCCCGCATCTCTTTTGCATAAATTATTATACTACGGACAAGCCTGCTTGTCAATAGTTTTTTTAAAATTTTTGCAAAAAGATGCAGGAATAATATCAGTAAAGCATCTGATTTAAAATTATCGAAGCTCAAGCATAACTATGCTGTTTTTCGGCATCGTTACATCAAAGGTGCCAAATCCTCCGTCGGAGCCGATTGAGCTTATACGTTCAAGGTCATTGTTTTCATCAAGCAGATACATGTCCGCATGTTTGCATTTATCCGCGTTTTGAAATATCACGGACAGACTCTCTGACTATAAGCTTTGATGAAATTTTCGGCTTGATTTTCGGTGAGTAGTACTTGTTTTTAAGCTTTCTGAAGGTGATTTCAACACATGTGCTGCAAAGCGCGTCAACGTTTAGCCTTATTGATGTAAGGGGTACATTCATATAGGATACGACAGTTATATCGTCCATGCCTATTATGGAGAAATCCTGCGGCACGTCACAGCCGATTTCGCGTATTTTCAATATCGCGCCAAGTGCGATTTCGTCATATGCGGCAATTAGCGCGGTGGGGCGGTCGGCTGACTGCAATATGCTTTCCATACCGAGATAACCTGCGTCCTCAAATCGTGCGTTGACGGTTTTGATAAAGCTTTCGTTTATTTCAAGCGAGTTTTTCTGCATGGCAGAACAAAAATATGAAAGTTTGCCGCAGGTAAGAGGCTCGCCTATAAAGCCGATTTTCCGATGACCGTATTTTTTAAGAAGCCCTACGGCGTCGCATACGGCGCCTTCAAAGTTTGTGTGTACATATTCGACGTTTGCGTCATTGCTGCCGGACGAACTGAGCGCTATAATCGGAATTTCGCACTCGTATTCAAGCGGCGGTACTTCGCCTATAACGATTATTGCGTCGGCATGTGCAAAGTGTGCGTAATAAAGTATGTGTTCGCTTACTGTCTTTGATGAAAAATTGCTCAGCGAGAGCATCATGGACGCCCCTTTTTTTGAAATACCCTCCTCAAGCTTTGTAAGGATTGCCGAATAATATGCGCTTTTTACTTCGGGGCATATTACCGCAACGGTGTATTTGCCGTATTTCGGTTTGTAGTATTTTTCAAAGCAGCCGTACTGACGGGCAATGTCAAATATGTGCTGTTTTGTTTTTTCGCTTATTTCGGGGCTTTCCGAGAAAGCCTTTGAAACGGTCGAAACCGACACAAACGCTGCTTTTGCAAGTTTTTCGAGCGTCATATATTTCACCTCGGAATACGAAACCGCATAAAATGCGGATTTTAATTATTTTTTGCTAAGCAAATTATACATAATAAATATTTTAAAATCAATAACCAAGCTGAAAATAATTTACGAAAATTTTTCGTAAATTACCGCGGAAAAAAGGCGATATAATTGACAAGCGGGTGTGTGTATGATATCATTTTAAACAGCGGCCGAAAGTTGAAACATGAGGCGGCGCATGCTATATTATACAGATTGGGGAGCTATTCATGAAAAAAGAAATTGTGACCATAGGTGAGGCGCTTATCGATTTTATACCGCTGCAAAAAGGAGTTCCGCTTTCGGAGGTTGTTTCGTTTGAACGAAATGCGGGCGGAGCGCCGTTAAATGTGGCGGCAAATGTTGCAAAACGCGGGGGAAAATCCTCAATAATAACCCAGCTCGGAAACGATTCGTTCGGGGACTACATATTTGATGTGATAAAAAAATCGGGAGTCGGAACAGATAAAATTTTCCGCACAAGTGAGGCAAATACGGCTCTGGCATTTGTGTCATTGTCGAGTGACGGAAACAGAAGATTCTCTTTTTACAGAAATCCGTGTGCCGACTTGCTGCTTGAAAGTGAAAAGATAACGGACGAGATGTTTGATGATTGCTATGCGCTGCATTTTTGCAGTGTTGACCTTATAGAGTCGCCCGCAAAGCATGCTCACAAAAGGGCAATTAAGCTGGCAAAAGAAAACGGAGCAATCATAAGCTTTGACCCGAATGTGCGTTTGCCGCTGTTTCGCGAGCCGTCACAGTGCTATGACGCAATATGGGAGTTTATGCCGTATGCCGATATCCTGAAGGTTTCGGATGATGAACTTGAGTTTATTTTCGGTACAGATAAAACAGAAGATGTTGTGCGCCGCGTAATGGATATGGGAGTGCGCATGCTGCTCATAACGCTCGGCGTGGACGGTGCATGTCTGTTTACAAACGAGCTTAATGTAAAAATCGGCGGGATTGATGTGCAGGTTGTTGACACTACGGGCGCAGGCGATTCGTTTATCGGCTCGTTTTTGTACGCGCTTTCGGAAAAGGGAAGAGTTGCGGACGTATTTGATAATCTGAGCGAAGGAGAAGCGCGTGAAATACTGGAGTTTGCAAACCGCTGTGCCGCAAATACAACCACCAAAAAAGGCGCTATAGTATAAATAGCGAGCTAATCGTACAGGTCGGCATCGGCGCTTACGGTTACATGGTTTTTGTTGTATCTGATAAGCCCGTCCTTTTGCATTTTTGACATTTCATTGCACATTGCGCTTCTGTCAACGCCGAGATAATCGGCGAGCCGGCGGCGGTTATAGGGTAGCTCAAACGAATAGCTGTCCGCAGTTTTTGCAAGCTCGGAGAAACAGGACATGAGCCTTCCTCTGATGGATTTCGGGGTTGTGTGGATAATGCGTTTTGACAGCTTAAGACTGCGCGACGCACAAACCGACAGAAGATTTTGTATAAGCTGTAAATATGTTTTATCAAAGCAGACGTCTGCGGAAAAGATATTTGAAATATTTATAAAAAGCACACTTGTGTCCTCTGCGGCAGTCACATGTATCATAAGCGCCTCATCGGGCGAACAGGCATAAGATTCGGCAAAGACGGAGCCAGCTGCTGCGCTGCCGAGTACACTGTTGTTGCCCCAGATGTCGCTGTATTCGATGATTGCCGTACCGCAGAGCACTATGCCGATTTCAGAGGTTGTATCTCCTTCGGATAATATGGTTTCACCCTTTTTGTAAAATTTTTCTCTTGAGTGCAGAAAAGTAAGCATGGAGTTTATATTTTTTTCATTAATTCCGCGAAAAATCGGGGTATGAGCCGGATTTATCTTCATGTTTTTCTCCTTTTTTGATTTTTTGTTGTTATAACAACAGATTATTGTTTGTGATTATATTATAATTTATTCAGAAAGTCAATAGGACTGAAAATACAAACCGTCAAAAAGTTTTTGAAAGGAGAAAATAATATGATTCGTAAAATAATCCAGATTGATGAGGAAAAATGCAACGGCTGCGGCGCATGTGCGGCGGCATGCCATGAGGGAGCAATAGGAATGGTTGACGGAAAGGCAAAGCTTTTGCGTGACGATTATTGTGACGGGCTGGGAGATTGTCTGCCGGCATGCCCGACAAACGCGATTTCATTTGTTGAAAGGGAAGCGGCGGAATATAACGAGCAGGCTGTGCTTGAAAATAAAAGAAAAAAGCAGCTTGAGAACGGCGGAAACCATCATCACGCCGGCTGTCCGGGACACCGTATGCGTATGTTTGACAGGGAGAGCTCAAAGGAGCAGGAAAATACGGCGGCAAAAACGAATAATGTTTCGCAGCTCGCACAGTGGCCGTGCCAGATTAAGCTTGTGCCGGTAAATGCACCGTACTTTGACGGAGCAAAGCTGCTCATTGCGGCAGATTGTACGGCATATGCATATGCAAACATGCACAGTGAGTTTATGAAGGGCAAGATAACGATTATCGGCTGTCCGAAGCTTGATGAGGGGGACTACAGCGAAAAGCTGACAGAGATTATAAAAAATAACGATATAAAAAGCGTGACTATTGTAAGAATGGAGGTGCCTTGCTGCGGAGGGCTGGAGAATGCGGCAAAAAAGGCGCTCAATGAAAGCGGAAAATTTATTCCATGGCAGGTTGTCACAATATCTGTTGACGGAAAGATTATAGAGTAACGGTATTTTTATGAAAAAAACAGCGGGGCGGCGCATGCAGAGAAAATACATGCACTGACCCGTTTTTCATTTGAATTTTTATTTGAACCGTTGCAAAAACTAAACTATTTTAAAAACGATATTGCGTCCGTAATCGTTTTTTCATATGCTTCTTTGCCGTATTTATCAACTTCGGCTTTATTTTTTATACCATGCGTCAAACAGCCGGCACCGCCGATGCAGCCATCAATACAAGCCATACCTTCGATGAAGTTTCCGTCAAGCACATTTCTGCTTTTTTTCAGAAGTGCTGTGCGGCATTCTTCAATACCGTCACACGTAACGGACTTCAGCTCAAAGTCATCTATGTTTTGCTCTTTAAGTGCCTGTTTTACTGCGTCTGACAGTCCGCCGCTTCTGGCAAATATTCTTCCGAAATAGGAGGCGTTATCAAGCACGCCCTCGTCTAATGCTGTAATGTCCAAATCCCTGCTGTCAAACAATGCCTGCAGCTCCTCAAAGGTCAGACATGAGTCTACATATGCTTTGACCTCTTCTTTTTGTATTTCGGATTTTTTTGCGGTACAGGGTCCTATAAAGATAACCTTGCATGAATTGTCGCGCTCTTTTATATATTTTGCAATTGTTGCCATTGGCGAGAGATTATGCGAAATAAGCGGCACCAAATCGGGAAAAGCCTTGTGAATATAATCGACAAATGCAGGGCAGCATGAGCTTGTAAGAAATCCCTTTTCGGAAAGTTCCTTTGCTTCCGAATATGCGACCATATCCGCACCGAGTGCAGCCTCTACAACAGTGTGAAAGCCAAGCTCTTTAAGCCCTGTAATTACCTGTCCGAGCTCTGCATAGGTAAACTGGCTGGAAATTGCGGGCGCAACAACGGCAAACACCTTGTAGTTTTTGTTGTTATCGCTGTTTTTTATGATATCAATAACGTCGAGGATATACGACTTATCGGTTATCGCACCAAACGGACACTGATACACGCATGCGCCGCACGAAATACATTTGCTGTAATCAATTTTCGCCGCCTTGTTTTCGTCCATTGAAATGGCTTTTACTTTGCATGCACTCTGGCACGGTCTTTTGCGGTTTATGATTGCCGTGTACGGACATACCTTGTAGCATGCGCCGCAGTTTACACATTTTGATTTATCAATGTGCGCAACATGGTTGTGGTCGAAGGATATGGCGCCCTTTTTGCATACGTCCTCACAGCGGTGTGCAAGACAGCCGCGGCATGAGTTTGTGACCTCGTAGCCGCCCATGGGACATTCGTCACATGCGGTTTCGATGACCTCTATTATGTTTGATTTATCCTTGCCGCCGCCCATTGCAATTTTTACACGGTCGGCAAGAATTGCCCGTTCTTTATATATACAGCAGCGCATTGTGGGAGTATTTCCGGGAACGATTTTCTGCGGGATATTCAGCAGATTTTCGAGGAGCGTCCCTTGCCATGCTTCTCTTGCAACCTCACGGAGCACTTTGTATTTTAAGTGCTGAACTTTTGTATCAAATTTTCTCATATGTTAAAAACCTCCTGCCTTGGAAATAATTTATAACTTTTATAAATATTTTGACAAGGTTTATTTTTTATTCATTAAAAGTTAATGCTGACACGCACTTTGGACAAAGGGTTATACTTTGCCCAAAATATTATCCGCAAAAAAGCCCTTTACGGAATCGGGAGTAAGAGAATGCAGCGTGTCATCCACAAGTACACAAACCCCCTGCTGACATTTTCCCATGCAGAAGGTTCCCGAAAGTTCGATTTTATTGTTCAGGTCATTTTCCTCAATCAGCTCTCTGAGCTGCTCAACAACCTGGTATGAACCTTTGATATGACATGAAGAGCCGATACAAACACTGATTTTCATAAAAGAGTAGTTTCCTTTCCGCCCGCAGATAAAATAGTCGGATTATCATACAGCGCTTATTGCAGGCATATAAGGCGTACGGTTTGCACACAAATCCGCCGTAAGTACTGCACACCGGCGAAAACTTGCGGCGGATTTGCTGCTTTTATTTTTTTGTTAAATCTTTTTGTTAAGATATGCCAGTGAGAGCGCCATGTTCTCATACTGGACACATACATCATCTGAAACGGAAAGCGTGCATGGCGCAAAGCACCATATTGCCTTTATTCCGTTTGACATCAGAACGTCGCAAACCTCCTGGGCATGAGCCGCCGGAACTGTGATAATGCCGATTTTTACATTATTATGCGCACAGAAATCGGAAAGATTATCCATAGGGTATATCGGTTTGCCAAAGCTGCTTTGTTCAGCCGATTTTACGGCAACGTCAAATGCTGCGCATATTTCCAGTCCATAATCACAAAAGCCGTTATAGTCAAGAAGTGCGCGTCCGAGCTTTCCTGCGCCGACAATTATAACGTTGCTTTTTTTATCTATGCCAAGAAAGTCCTCAAGAGCGGCAATAAGCTTTTTGACGTTGTAGCCTGTTTTCGGTCTGCCGGCGCCGCTTACCGCGCCCAAATCTTTTCTGACCTGAACCTCGCCCAGACCGAGATTTTTTGCAAGGGTAGTGGCTGAAATATTTTCGGAGTCATGCTGAGTGTCTTTCAGATATTTCAGATAAAGCGGAATTCTGCCGATAGTTTTCAGCGATACCTCAGCTTGCTTCATATAGCCGCCTCCTCTCGTATAAAACTGCTTTTGATATTGCTGTATCAGTTGTTTGCGGTTGCGTCGGCAAGACGGTCAAGTTTCACATTTCTGAAGTACAAAGCAATATCTATCGATATTTCTATGAAGTTCAGAACATAGAAGAAGAAACTGAGGTAGAAGAGAAAGCCGCTGCTTCCCATCATGGCAACCTGTATAATTTTTCTTGCTATACCAAACGCATAACCGACAAGGAGAAACACCTCAAAAAAGAGGCTCTTTCCCTTTGCGGTGCGCGATATAATGGATTTTCGTATGGAAATAGGCCATGAAAGTCCAAAACAAAATATAGTTAATGCTTCAAGTAAATCCGTTATTGCTTCAATCATTTTTTATCCAGCTTTCTGTTTTTATTCTCTGTTTTTATTCTTCCGATATTTTTCTGCGATAGTCGGGCAGCAGTTTCGGCGATACTGCGTCAGTCTTAATTCCTGCCGCATCGCGCTCTGCGTCAAACTTTGCAATATGCTCAAGCGTCAGTTTACCGACCTTTACGTCCTTTGCACGCGCAGACGCATTCTGACCGGCATTTCTGCCGAATACGATAATATCGAGAAGTGAATTTCCCATAAGGCGGTTGCGTCCGTGTATGCCTCCGACAGCCTCGCCTGCAACAAACAGGTTTTCAACGTTTGTAGTCATTCCGTTAACATTTATATCAAGTCCGCCGTTCTGATAGTGAAGGGTGGGGTATACCAGGATAGGCTCTTTGCGGATATCGATACCATAGCTTGCAAACATGCGCATCATGGCAGGAATACGCTTTTCGATTGTACCCTCGCCGCCGATTTTTTCTATCATGGGAGTATCGAGCCATACGGCTTTGCCGTTGCCCGTATCAACGCCTTCATCGTGCGATGAACATTCTCTGATTATGGAAGCCGCCGCAACATCACGTGTTTCGAGCGGATGCATGAACACCTTGCCGTCACGGTTTACAAGCTTTGCTCCGAGAGAACGCACCTTTTCTGTAACCAATGCGCCGAATATCTGCTGCGGGAAAGCTGCTCCCGTGGGGTGATACTGCAATGTGTCCGCATAAAGCAGCTTTGCGCCGACACGGTAGCCGAGAACAAGTCCGTCGGCTGTTGCGCCGTAATGGTTCGAGGTGGGGAAGCCCTGATAGTGCATGCGTCCGGCACCGCCCGTAGCGATAATAACTGTTTTTGCGCGTGCAACCATAAGCTCATGCGTTTCCATGTTCATAAGCGCCGCACCTGCGGCTTTGCCGTTTTCGTCAAGAATTAATTCGACTGCCGATGTAAAATCGACTACCGGAATTTGGCGGTTTAAAACTTCGTCACGAAGTGTACGCATGATTTCTGCGCCCGAATAATCCTTTGCGGCATGCATACGTTTGCGCGATGTGCCGCCGCCGTGCGTTGTAATCATGGTACCGTCAGCCTCTTTGTCAAATTCAACGCCGAGGTCATTGAGCCACTGTATTGCCTCGGGAGCGTCACATACAAGCTTTGCAAGAAGCTCGCGCTTTGCTGCATAGTGTCCGCCGCCGAATGCGTCAACAAAGTGTATAGCCGGCGAATCGTTGGGCTTATCGGCAGCCTGTATACCGCCCTCAGCCATCATTGTGTTTGCGTCGCCTATGCGGAGCTTTGTAACAATCATTGCTTTTGCTCCGGCTTTGTCTGCCTCGATGGCAGCCGATGCGCCTGCACCGCCTCCGCCGATTATAAGTACGTCAACGTCATATTTTATATCGTCAAGATTTACATCATCTGCCGAAATGCGGCTGTGTGCCTGAAGCATTTCGCAAAGCTCATGCGGCACTTCCTCGCCTTTGTTCGGGCCTATTTTTAATGTGGAAAATTCGCTCTTTTTATAATCCGGATGATAAGCTGCCAGCAAATCCTCTTTC
>CAKSHB010000056.1 GCA_934456295.1 uncultured Clostridia bacterium
TTCAACGCATCAACGACACCATCACCAGGCAATCCCAGCTTGGAACGCTCTATCTCCATTACCAGGCCATACCACTTCCGGCTATCCTTATGCCGTAGGACAGCATTCCAATCCTGCCAGGGATAGTCGGGGTCTGTGCCATATTCCTCTTTGACCCATTCGAACAATTGCTTTCTTGTCATGCACAATCTCCTATTACTTGTTATCCAAGTCTGAAATTCTTTGCTAATAGAATATCACATTACAAGGTCGAACGATAGCAGTAAATCGAAAAAAGTCAAGTCTTGTTTTCATTTCCATCTATGATACAATGACTTGCAGTGCGCAACCCACAGGAGGAATAGCTGTATGTCTGTAACTACCCAAGCCCATACGCTTCAAGAATATCTCAATCAGGCCATGCCGGTACTGATGGAAATTCCCGGATTGCCGGAGCTTCTTCGTGCAGATGGCGACAGTTATGACCGGCTTGCCGAAAAATATCCCGATGCCGTATTTGCCCAACTGGTTATGAACAACCTGTTCCACCACGACCGGGAATTTTCGGAAATCCATCAGGAAGCCTTTTCTTCTATTCTGGATGGGGAGGATATTCCCGCTGTACATTTCCGATACAACCGCCGTATGGACGCTTATTTGCAAGCACACCTGTGGGATGATTGAGTTATGGAACAAAAGCCGGCAAAGCCATATAAGCAGCTAAAGCAAAAGCAGAAAGCGAAAATTTCCGACTATATGTATCTGGAGACGCAAGCCTTCTGGCTAGCAAATCAAAGAATGCCATCAACAGATTCAGAGTGGCAAGCCGTGGCGCAGAAGGTGTACGACCATATTGCCAGCTTTCATGTAACGTACGAGGAAGTGTGCTCCGTATATCTCAAAAAACTTCCGCACATTATAGAACGTTTGGAAGCAGATGGACTTCCAGGGCACATCCGCAGTCATGCAGAAGTCAAAGAGTTGCAACGTGTCCGTGCTGCTAAAAAGGCAGGTAATCCACGGAAGAAGCGGGCGAAAAAAGCTGCGAAAGCGGAGCCGCTTGAGCAGGATGATACCTTCTTTTTTATTGCGGGCTACACCTCTGGCGGTGCGCCCTATGGCGTTACCTGGGAGGAAATGGGGATGGAGTCCTGGGATGATTTAGAATAAGCGGGATACCTCCCATTCGACACTATACTTATACAATTTCTTAAAAACTTACGGTGTGTGTTTCGAGGTTTGGGATATTATCTCATCTTGCTAAGTGGGCTGCTAGGCGGGTATCGAGCGCTTATCTTGCTTCCCCACGACAAAAATACAAATAAAAATAGCCAAACGGCTGCAGCCAAGAAGGGTGCAGCCGTTTTGACATTGGTTTTAAAATTGTTTTCTTTCAGCGCATCTCGGATATAATCAGTGATGAGTTTTTTCTGATCCGTCCCCTCCATGTCCAGGCAGGGGAGGTGTAACTGGTGTAGACAAATTCGGCCTACAGCTCACTAAAGTCTTGTGATAAAAGGGGCTCTAATTTTCTTTTTTGCGTTGTTATCAAATGATTTTTCTCAACATTGCACTTAATCTTCCAGGATTATTTAAATAGAACATTGCAAAATAATTTAAAATATAGTTGATATGTCCCTTTAGCCCTCCAAATTCGGCATTCCAAATTTCCAGTTTGTATTTTCCCTCGCACTTTATAAAATACCTGTACTGTTGTCGTTCATTATCCGAATATATTAGTTTGATAACATTATCCTTATCGCAGTATGCCAAATTGTAATGCATATATACAGTACTTGGGACCTCTTTGTCTATGATTTTAACCTTGCAAAAAACGGACTCCGGAAGTTTCTTTGTCTCTATAGGAACATATGTATAGCCATTGTGAATTGTGTCTATATCATAGGTTTTATAGACATAATACTGTTTTCCATTACTCAATTTACCTGTAATAATTACCCACAGCATCCAGTTTCCATCTTTTTCTTTCAATTTCTCTATAAAATTTTCAGACTTGTCCTTTGGTACTATAACTCTCCGTACGCCACGTATTAATTGGAGGTTTTCAATATATTCATTGCATGATGCTTCATTTTCATCAACAAGTCTCCCAACATCGTTCCCTTTTCTGTCTCTTTGGGTAACAAAGACACGTATAGATGCATCATGCAGAAACTGATGGATTGGAAGCATAACCCAATAGCGAATTTCAATCTTTCCATTGTTAATAACGCTAAACTCTGATAGTTCAAGCGGATTTTGTGGAACTAAAATATTAGAAATTGAAATTCCAACCACATAAATACTAAACAAATCTCTACAGGCTACTTCTACCATAACAATAACTCGGTGCTTTTCTATGTCGATTGTCTTTCCTGTTCCAAAATAAACAGAACAGCTTTGCCAAAAATTGCAGTTACATTTGAATACTCGAAAAATAAACATAAAAATCAAAATAATAGCCGCCGAGAAAAACACGTAAACCAAAAGTGAAAACAGCAATGTTTGATTATGTGCCACTACACGCTTTATAAACTTATTTGTTTTATGAAATTGAAAATCAAGTTTCTTAACATTTTTTACCTCCTTTTTCTTTTTTTCCGTCTCTTCCTTTTTTTCCGTCTGTTTCATTCGTAAATACACCCTCTTTTGGCTGCGATGCTCAGACTTAAAAAAGAAATGATTTTGTCATTTTCGTACATCACTGAGCACCTCATTTTCAACGTTCAGTTCGTTTATCAATCCCAAAATTGGTCGGATGGAATATATGTAACACAGTTTTCTCTATTAATTTTTTCTTGCATCACTCTGCTTAATTTAAAACGTGCATCTTCATCATAATAATACACATCCCATTTTGCATTGCTTTTTACGGACTCCTGAATCTTTCTAAGATATGGCAAATCGCCCTCTCCGGCAGATAATCCAAAGATAACAACCTTATTTACATCTTGAAGTTTGTTCCAAAACAAATAATTCGAATGAATAATGAATTCTGTATCTTTATATATGGATTCTAGATAGTTTGCAATCGCTCTTTTAATACTGGCCTCACCCTCGCTAAATTTCTCATCAGCTTGTTTTGCCTGCCTTGCAAAGTTTTCAATATCATTTTTATTGCAATGTCCCATAATTGGAGCAGTATTAGTTACAGAACTGATGCCACCATGAATATGTAGTACATCCTCAATCCGGTAGACGTTTTCCAGCAAGTTCGTATAATTAAAAGTAACAAAAAAATCATCGCTTCCGATTAACGCTCTTCGCCGAGGTTTGACCCGGCTCGTGTCTACCGACTCTATCCACTCCCGAACATACTGCTCAAAAGAATTTACATAACCGTATTGTTTCTCCCAATACGCATCCATAGTGTCCTCAATTCCAATTGGGCCACTATCTAAATCTAAATCCGCTAATATTGACGCTGAAAAATCTTCCATCTCAGAAATGTTGGGCTGCCCAATTTTATTTACAAATGTCCACTGCGATTGTTGTATGCTACCAAGGCATCAACAATAGTTAGTAGTGCTTCCCGGTCTTTTCCCCTGACGCGCATAATCTTTTTCAATGCCTCTGATACAGTGGTACCCGGATAATATTCCTGATTCAGCATTTCTTCAATCTCATATATCTTGGATGTACCCATCAGGTATTCGGGAGTAACATTGAAATATGCTGCGATTCTGTTCAGTGTTTCACGGCTTGGTGTAGTCCGTCCTGTCTCATATTGTGATACTGCCGAGGGAGAGATATACAATTCTTTTGCAAGCTGCGCCTGGTTGAGCTTTTTATTCTTGCGCAATTTGCGTAACGTTTCTGAAAACACAATATCCCCCCTCAACTCATTTTCGTGTATCATACTACATAAAATAGCTATTTTGTTGAAAATTTAGCACATATATTGTATTTCTAAAATAATCATATAAAATAATTAGTTTTGCTTATTTTATGGAGTTTATCGGAATATGATTCCCAGAATTCTTCGCTGCAATTGGAAGAAAGCAGACTCTTCTCGTTGCGGATTTGGAACGTCAATCGTTATAGCAATTTGTATAACGAAACCGAGAAAGAGAAATGGGGATTCAGATGACACAGTGCAAATCAAGCGATGCGGAGGAACTGAATGATAAACTGTTCTTTGAGCATTTTTATGAACAGCATAAACAATTTCTGTACTATGTCGCACGTCAAAAGTGCCATAATGGGGACGATGTTCAGGAGGTAGTGCAAGAATCGTGGGTCAGATTGCTCAAGCATATTTCAGCATTGAAGGAAATCAACGAACGTAAAACGCCGAAATACATTGCATTGACCGTCAGGGCTGTGTATATTGACTTGGAGAAGAAAAAGCATTCAGATATATCTGTTTCGCTGGAGGAATTCCTATTGGAAGCCTTTCACGGTGGCGAAATACAAACAGAAACCGATTTGGAGGTGATAGATCGTAAAGCAAAAATCAGCAGGCTGAAAGAAGGACTTTCTGCCCGTGACTGGTTCGTTCTGGAAGGTAAATACATATTGGGGTACACTGATGCCGAGTTGGCTAAACAGTTGGATGTAGCCCCAGACAGTATCCGAATGATCTTGACACGGGCAAAGAGCAACGCCAGGGCCATATTATTGTCCTGTGATAACAAGGGAGGTGAATAGAAATGAACGATCAACGCAGAGAAAGACTTGAAGATGCGTGGGATGAAACGGCATTGGAGCTTTTGATGGATGACTATGCTGAAATTGCTGGCAGCGAACTGTATGACGAATACTGCTCAGACTTGGAAATCGGAAATGTAGAAGATCTTCCGGCCGAATTGGATGAAAGCTGCCAAGAAATGATTCATGCATCCTTTACAGCAGAATCAAAGGCGAAGAATAATCTCCTCAATACCGCCTTGTCTCATGTATATAAAGCTGCCATGGTGGTTCTGGCGATATTCGGGGCAACAACGGTTCTTGTTGTATCTGTTGACGCATTGCGCGTGCCAGTCTTGAACTTTTTTTTGACGCAGGAGGAGCGTTATACCATTCTCTCCTCGGCTGAATCAAACGATTTGACAGGCAGCGAGAATATCAATGATATACGCGGCTATATTCCAAAAGACTACAAAATCGTGTATGAAACGTATTATGGACATGGATATTATAATTTGCGCTATCAAAACGAAGCTGGTCAGATTATTTCTATCAGGACCGGAGAAGGCGATGTTCAATTATATGCGGATACAGAGAATGCAACATTTGAAAAAATAGAATTAAACGGACAATCTGCGTTGTTCATTCAGAAAGACGGTTTACGATTGATTATGCAAAAGAAAGATGCTCAGTTTATTCTAGATTTTTTTGCTGAATCCATGGAAGAAAGTGAGTTTTTTAGAATTGCTATTTTACTCAGTAGCATGTAAAGGAGATAATAAAAAATGAAAAGAAAATTAGCTGTGTTTTTGGTGTTGGCCATGTGTGTTGTTGGCTTTGCGCCTCCTGTTTCGGCTACCACGGAGTTCAGGGATGTAGAGACAATTCAGCCAAGATATACATACATTGATGCTGTTGGAGCCAAAATATCAATTGATTCAAAAGGCAAGGCGACCTGCACGGGGGTTGGTTACGCAAAAGACACCTATGCAACGGTTGACCTTACGGTTCAATTGCAACAGTATAAGAATAATACATGGACTACTCTACAAACATGGACCGGCTCCGATATTAACATGGCCGTTGTCAGCGGTGAATATTATGTTTATAAGGGATATAAGTACAGGACCAAGACAAATATGATCGTCTACGATGAAAATGGAAAGTACCTTGAATCTGCGATTGGAACGCAGGAAACAACCTACTAAATAACAGTAACGGCCATGGAGGCATATCTGCTCTCCCTGGCCGTTTTCTGTTTTCCAACGATTGGACCTGTAAAAATGCAACATAAAATCCATTGTTAGCTTGTATGAAAATTTTCGACAGATTTCGTGCAAATATCTGAATTTCTCTTTCCTCCGTTGCGGATTTTCTTCCACTGCCGTTTAGATTATTTGAAAACCATCTCATAAGTCTGAAAGGCGGTGAATCCCATGGGCTACTCTTAGCAGAATGAAGCGGTGTGGTACACTTTTGCTCGCAATCAACAAAATCTGCACTACGGAGGAATAAACATGAAAAATCCAAGATGGAGTAAACTGTTGTCGTTGTTCCTGGTACTGGCAATGCTGGTTCAAATGATGCCGGTCATGTCTTTTGCGGATGACGACGATCTTCCCTCCTTCTCTGAGACGGCACCGGAAAGCGCCGTTGTGACGGTCCTTGGAGAGGTGGAAGAGCTGCGTGAAGAAAACATAAAACACTTTCGATTATCAGACGGCACTTTTGTGGCCGTAGACTATGGCATGGCAGTCCACTACGAGGACAGCGATGGCAACTGGCAGGATATCGACAATACGATTTCCCAGGACGCTGCCACGCAGACCTTCAATCTGGAACGGGATGATGCCATCGTCTCCTTTGCGTCCAGCCTGACCAATGGCAAGGTTTTGACCACTTCCAAGGGTGACGCATCCATCACCATGACCCTGCTGGACAGCGATGAGGTCAACCGGATGCTCGGCATCGAGGATGATACTCACGATGAAACGGAACCGGAAGAGACGGAACCTGAAATTACGGAACCCGAAACCACAGAGCCGGAATCCACGGAGCCCGAAGCTACCGAACCGGAAACTACAGCCCCGGAAGAAACGCAGCCCGTGACGGAGCCGGAAGAAGTGCCCACGGAAGCTACAGAAGCGGAAAATACCGAAGCTGCGGAATTGGAAACTGAATCCGCTGCTATGGAGGATGATGCCTCTGCTGACATCGATTCTTATACTTCTGAAGACAATTCTGACGAGCATGATCTGACCGAGCCGGAAGAAACCATGACAGAAAATACCTCCGATGAAAACGCCGAGGGTTCCGATACCGCCCCCGGCGAGGGTGAGGAGGAAACCACGGTTTCTACTGAACCGGAGGCTACGGAGCCGGAAAGCACTGAGCCTGAGACAGAGCCGGAAACCACCGGGGCTACGGAAACAGAACCAGAAGAAACGGAAGCACCCGCGGAATCGGTATCTCTGAAATATGACCGTGGTGCCTCTGCAAGTATCATCGAGAGCAATTCCGCTCTGTTTGATCTTCAGAAAAGCACTGCCTGGAATGTGGAAGATGTCATTCCGAAAGCATTGCAGTCCTCTTTGATTTACAAAGACGTATTCCCGGATACGGACCTTCTCTATACTGCTTATGGTTACAACCTGAAAGAGCAGATCGTGGTGAATACCCCTCAGACCGGCTACCGTTACAGCTTCCTGCTGAATCTGGACGGCCTGACTGCCGAGAAGAATGAGGATGGCTCCATCGGCTTCCTGGATGCGGACGGAACTCCCGTTTATGAGATTCCCATCCCGTATATGGAAGATGATGCCGGCGTTATCTCTGAGGACGTTGCTTTCACGCTAAACGAAACCGAGGCTGGCCTTGTCCTTACAGTGGAAGCCAACGCCGAATGGATCAACAACGAAGAGCGTGTATTCCCCGTAAAGATCGATCCGTCCTTTACCATTGTTTCCGGTAAGGCCCTGGACGAAATTTATTCCGTCTATACCATGGAGGCCGCACCCAATGATACAACACTGGGCCGCCAGTATCTGTATGTGGGTGCCCAGCCCTACAGCACTACAAACGATGGCCGTTACAGACTGTTTATGCACTTCAACAATATGCCTACGATCCCTGCCGGTTCCGAGGTGGTTGGTGCATCTTTGAGCCTGTATCAGCATCAGTATGTGCAGCGGTATTGTACCTCGTTCCCCATTGGTGTGTATGAGGTTACTACCGATTTGCCCTCCAAGTATTCCAGCTATTACAACTGGTTTGCGGCAATGACCTGGCGCAACAGTATGCCGG
>CAKSHB010000057.1 GCA_934456295.1 uncultured Clostridia bacterium
GGATACCTGACACGTGACCCGAGAATGAAGGAAAGAAAGAAGTACGGTCTCAAAGCAGCAAGAAGAGCTCCGCAGTTCTCAAAGAGATAATTATTATCTTATTGCAAAAGCCGAAAACGAAATGTTTTCGGCTTCTGTTTTTTTGTATAAATAATTCTGGTATAAATAATTGGGCTGAATTTTTAGCAAAGCGCAATATTCTAAGCACATCTTTACATACCCTTTGGAATTTTCAGCGTTTTTAGATATTTTTTCTGTTCTTCGGATATACGCCTGCTTTCAACAGCTTTTTGTATCGTTTTGTTATGTATCCATTTGTCAAGCTTTCGCTGCGTCAGATAGGGCAACACTTCATCATAGTTCTTAGCGAGCGCAGTTGCAAAATACCACGCAATCATCATATTTATATAATACTCGTCAGAATGCAGCGAGGCTGCCATTTGTGCGTAGTCATCTTTAAATTTACCGTTCAGAAAAAACCTCATTAAAAGACCGATTGCATACCTTACGGTATACACATGTCTGCTCTTTATCCACTTCTCTATATACGGCAAAAGTCTGTCCGTATTTTTCGCAAACGCCGCCGGTTTCAGCATGTCGCAAGTCGCCCAGTTATCCACATACGTCAAAAACCTCTCAACCGCCTCCACAGACTCGTCGAAATCCTTTATCCCTTCAATTATGAACGCATGCAGATTATCCTCGTCATAATATCTGTGTGGCAGCGTGCTTATGAATATTTTCACCTCGGGCGTTTTTGCAATCTTTTTTGCAAACTGCCGAAGCTGCGGCGTCCTTACACCGATTATCCTGTCTTTGCTTACATTTGGTATAAGCTTGCTGTGAAACTCCTTATAGTCCTTGTCCCCCAGCAAAAAAAGTTCTTCTGTTATGTTCACAACCACACCTTCCTATTTTTTTATCTCGTCATGTATAAACATAAGTGTAAAGCTTATTGAAAGCAAAATACAGCTAACCCATATCGCTTTTTCGCCGATTGCCGCAGTGATAGTTCCTCCGATTGCCGCGCCGAATATAAAAAGCAGCACAACTCCCAGATATATACGTGCTTTTTCCAGAATTCTTTTATCATGGCAGCGGAAATATTCATGCAGCGCTCCTATGCCGCTCCGCATATTTCCTATACACATTGTACTTGCATATAAATGTCCGCGCAGTTTGCGGAATGTTTGCATCTGCATGGCACATACAAATGAAACAAGGACGTTTGCCGCAAGGTTAAAGCGCTGCGGAATAAAACCGACCCCGAAAAGTATTATAATCTCACATGCAACAATCACTTGTCTCCAGTGTATTTTCTGCATGTATTTATATTTATAATGAATACTTTCGGCTATATATATGCCTACCAAAAAGGAAACAATCGGTATTATGTATCTTATACTAAGCTGCCATTCTCCCTTGAACATATTAATTCCCATAAGTACAAGGTTGCCCGTCTGCGCATTCGCAAAAACCTGACCGCGGCAGCAATATGTATAGGCGTCCTGATATCCTCCGGAAAGTATTATAAACATAGCTGTTACAAGCGACTCCGACATCTGGCGCCTCGGTTTTTTGCGCAGTTTCATTTTTCGGTTCGCCTCCCTGCTTTTGTATAATCATTAATAATTATACCGCATTTGTCACATACCGTCAATGGCACAAAACGAATGCCCGCATGCAAATTTCCTGTTGCTTTTATGGGCATTTTATGCTATACTGGTACAGTCACATAAACTCACAATTCAATATGGAATTATTATTTTATATGGGGTAGTGTACTCGAATACGGCAACTGTGTAGCGGAATATGATGCTCCGCACGGCGTAAACGATATGACAGCATGGGGCTACGACATATTGTATATAGGAAAAGACAAGCTCCTCTATTTTTTGGATACACACAGCTACTACGGCAATTTTAAAAAGGGAGAAGAACGTGAATTCTGTCTGTCAGACACAATCCTTTTTGACAAATTTTGCAGCCAGACTATGGCTCTTGATGTAAATAATAATTTATACAATGTTGTTCAGGAAACATATAAAGCCTCTTCCGGCAACAATTATAACGGCATATATGAAAATCTTAACGTATATTTCGGAAACCCTGTTGCAGGCGCCATACCGAGCAAAATAGACTACTATAACTCCAATGTTTTGGTTGCCGCCCAAAACGGAGCATGCTATACACAGGTTTATAACAGCGCCGGAAACTTTTTGTATAACACATTTAACAGCAAGAATATAAACTTACAGGTAAACGGCAATCCCGTAAAACTTTCCTCGCCGATACAGGTAACAAACGACAGAACCATGTATCCGCTCAGAGATTGTTTTACCGCAATGGGAGCTTCTGTTCAGTGGGACGGTGAAAAACAGATTGCCGCAGGCGAAATTCCCGGCATAAAAATAGAATTCCCTATCGGAAAAAACGAATACTACATAAACGGCGTGCGCCACGAAATGGACATAGCCGCATATGTAGACGAAAGTATCGGCAGAACATATATCCCTGTCAGATATGCCGCTGAGGGTTTGGGTTTTACCGTTGAATGGATTACGGGAAATCTTGAAAACACAATAGATATACATAAATAATTGTCATACATAAGTATTTTAAAAGGCGGTGCATTTCGCACCGCCTTTCACTTTATTATTTTGTTATTTTTCCGCTCCGGTGGCTCCCGACAAAAATCTCATAATCAAAGCCGCAGCCTCCGCTCTCGTCGCATTGTCCGCAGAATTAATTGTTCCTTCATCGCTGCCTTTTATAATGTTTATTCCGTTTGCCCAGCTTAGCGCCTCATATGCCCAATCGCTTATATCGCCGCTGTCCGCAAATTTGCTCAAATCGCCCTTATCTTGCATATCATACTGATTTTTAATCTTTGCATAGCGGTAAAGCAGCGCCGCGATCTGCTCACGTGTAATAAACCCGTCGGGGTCAAAATCGCTCTCGCTCACACCGTACACAACGCCGTTTCTGCTTGCCCATGAAACCGCCTTCTTATAATATGCATCGTCAGCCACATCACTGAACGTTATATCTGATGCTTCGGGTTCATTTTCAATTCTGTAGAGCACCGTCACAAACATTGCGCGCGTAATATTGTCATCGGGCGCAAAAAGCGTATCCTCAACGCCGCTGAAAAGTCCGTTTTTATAAACATACTCTACAGCCTCGCTGTACCATGACGACTTATCAACATCGCTAAACCTATGTTCTCCCGTCTGTCCGCCCTGTGCTATCTCGCTGTATGCTTTCTCCGCCGCCAAAAGCTTGTCATAGTTTGAAACCTCTGCTTTTTGCTTTTCTTTCAGCTTATCATATGCCGCACGTGCCGACCCAATTGACGCCGCACTGTCTTTTGTCACATTACCTATGGCGTCTATAAGCTTCTGCACATTGCTGATGGCTGCGCTGTCTGTTTCATCAGGCTTATCGGGCTTATCTACCGGCGTAACCGATACGCTTCCGCCGCCGGTGTTCCATCTTTCGGAGCCTTCCTCAAGCGTATAGTTGTCTGTATAATGGAACACTATTTTATCGCCGCTTCTGACTCCCTGCTCCGCAACACCGTAATCCGGATGGCTTCCGTTTATAGAATACATCCAGCCGGAAAGCTGTCCGTTATCAAACTGGGCAAGTCCGTTTATTTCCGAAATATAATTTCCGCCGTCATTTACCCATGTAAGACCGGCGCTTCTGAGCGCACGCTCAAAAACATCAAGCGCTGTGCTGCCCTCCGCAACCGTATATGAAGCCGGCGCAATCCATGTTTCAAGAGATGACTTTGTCTTTTGATATGTATGCTCGGTTCCGTTTGCC
Source organism: uncultured Clostridia bacterium (assembly GCA_934456295.1). Lineage (GTDB taxonomy): Bacteria > Bacillota > Clostridia > UBA1381 > UMGS1253 > Aphodoplasma. The sequence goes on from CAKSHB010000057.1 coordinate 3,832, forward strand.
CCATGCTTCGAGTCACCGTAGAGCGCAAAAGATACAGTGATGTTTTTCTCCGATGACGCAGGCGCATTCTCGCGCGTTATGCGAAGTATTGCCTCTTCGCTCTCCGCACTTACCGTAAATACATTTTCGCCATAGTTCAGGCTGTAGCTTTCTGCTGCGGGCTGTGAGTTTATCGTGTATTCAACACCGCTGCGCACAATCGGAACAATTCCGACCGACGATATGCGGTGACCTACTTTGAGCGTATAATTTTCACCGTCATTCGTTGCAGCCGCACGGCCCGAACCGTTTACATTAACCTTTATACCCTCAATTACGCTTTCGCTTTCTTGTGCGCTTCCTTTGATTTTCAGAAGGCTTATATAAGGCTCTTTTTCTCCGTTCTGCACAAGTATACGCACAAGAGTTTCGCTGCTGTCCGTTACCTTAAAGCCCTCTGCCGTATTTCCGCTTAAAACGCGCTGTTTGTTTATGTATATGTTGTCATCGTCATTTGTGCCGTTGACCTTAACCGACACATATTTCATATCGCCGGCATCTGCGCTGTAAATGTTCTTTGTGCCGTCAAAGTTTATTGTCCTCTGCGATACGCCGTCTGAAATTGTAACGCCTGAAGGCGTGTCTGTTTTGCCGACAGCAGACTCAGACTGCGCCGCACGTATTACGCTCGATACCTCTGTCGATTTTTCATTAAAGGCTCCTGCCCAGATATTCGACGCCGTAACCACCTTCACATAGTGGAACGCCTTATCCGAAACATCAACGGGATTGCCCTTTGTGTCAACTGCCCATGCAAGGTCAAAGCCATTTGCCGCAAGAGAGCGGTTCTCATTTGCCAGATACGGGTTTACAGCTTCTCCGAGCTTTCCGTTTACAAAGCAGTCGGAATATCCCCATTTTACATCGCTTGCAAAAGCGCCCTGACCCGATGCTGCCACACTTCCGTCATATGCCGGCAGAAGTATTCCCGAAAGAGTTATCGTATCATTAGCCGCAAACTTATTCAGCGGATATTTTTTTGCGCTTACCCATGCGCCGCTGTTTAAAGCGCCGTCATTTGCATTTCCGCAGTTATCGCTCCATGCTGTCTTTCCGTTTGATGCCTTTGTGTATGTAACCGAATAATCCCACAGCGTCCCCTTTTCATAGTGGTCACTGCCTGCAAGTGCATACCAATCTGTGCCGTTTTCCGATACCCAAACCTGTCCCGGTTCAAAAAAGCTTACGCCTGTTTCGCTCGAAGTGTCTGCATTTGCATTTCCGTATACGAAAAAGTCAACTCCGAACGGATTGCTTGGATTATCTGTCAGCGGCGTATCATAATAATATGTTATATATCCGCCAAAATTTCCGAGGGATTTCAAATTACCCGCAAGTGTGTTTTCGGGATTTATTCCGTATGTATCTCTCGGCGTGCCGTTTGTGTACTGGCTGTTTATACACAGATAATCAACAACCTTATCCGGCACATCATATTTCGACTTCTTCAGCGCTTTGAAAACGTAGCTGTTTGAAACATTGCCGTCAGACGATGTAACCGTTACGGTCTGCGCGGAAGATTTAAGTACAAGTGAATAATCTCCGTTTTCATCGGCTGTCTGAGCGTTTTTGCCGACCCAAACCGACGCACCCTCCGGAACCTTATATTTAACTGTCGGGAATGCGGCGCCGTTTGCAATCACAATCTGGTATTCAAAAACCTCGGGCGAGAAGCTTGGATACCAGTCGCCGTCGCTCTGCGCGCTTAAAATCTGCGCACTCTCTGACGATACGGCAACACTTTCTGCCCAAACCGTATACGTTGTCGGCTTACTGTCCGCAAAACCGTCTTTTCCGTCCGATACATTTGCAGAATATGTTTCGTCATCGAGCGCCTGAATTTTTACCTTTGCTCCGACATTTGCCGCCGCAGTAATCACATCGGTTGTGCCGCCGCCCTGCTCCAGCTCCTTCCAGCTCTCACCGTCATCCGTGCTGTATCTCAGGTGTGTGTATACTGTGCCGCCGCTTATTTTAAGCAAAAACTTGTCAAGCGAATTATGCAGATATGTACGGTAGTTAAGGCGTGTTGCCGTAACGCCCGTTTTTGTGCCTGCGGCGCCTGTTTCGTCAGCCTCAAACATTGTTCCTTCGGCAAAGCCCTTATATTTCGTTTCCGAAAGATCGCGTCCGAACGGAACAACCTCTATACCGTTTGATTTCAGCGCTTTTCCCGTATCACGGGGACGTGTTATGTTAAAGGTATATACTGTCTTTTTATCCGCGTCATTTTTGTCCTCAACGGTAATCGTCATAACCGAACGGTCAAGCGGTATATTCGGAAGCGAGGTTATCTTTCCGCTGTTTACGTCTATTTTTACTTCTTCACCGTTCGAGTTTGTATACTGTGCATATGCGATGTACTTTTCTGTATCATATGCCGTTGTCGGCATCATGGTCAGCGAAGTTGTTGTCGCCTTTTTTATCGCAAGGTCATATGAGAGCTTATAGGGCGAAAATGTTTCTCCCTTCACCCAGCCGTTCAGCGCCGATGTCAGAAACTCAAGGCTGTCAAAATGCGGTTTATCCTCCGACGGCAGCGGTTCCGCTTTTGTCACCGTCACAGGTATCAGCGGCATTATGATGGGAGCTGCATAGTTTTCCTCTATCTCCTCTGAGCTCATATAAACCGACAGAAGATAATTTCCCTCTTTTGCAAATTTAACTTTAACGGCGCCGTTTTCATCTGTCAGCGCGCCGGTTATATCGCTTGCCGCTCCTGTAGCAGCGTCAATCAGACAAAGCTGTGCATCGGGTATTTTTGCCGTATTCGCTTTTATGACTTCATCGGTGTTATACCCTACCAAACCTATAGGATAGCCTGCCAGCGAGAGCTGAAGCTCTTCATTTTCCTTTAATTCGAGAGCTGCAATCTTTTCGCTGTCTTTTTCAAGCCACACATAATTATCAAGGTAGTAGCTGTCGCGGTATGTGAAAAATTCTGCAAAATCACCGTTTACCACCTTTGCGGCATCTATCGTATAACCCGTATAGTAATCGCCGTACTCCGACTTTATCAGCGTATTGTCATGCGGCATTTTTCCGTTTACCGCAAAACCGCAGCTTGATGTGTTCACGCCAAAAATTGTGGTTATAAACGAGCTTGAAGCATTCACAGAAAGCATTGTTGATGCCGTTTGTGGTGTAAAGTCGTCACCGAAAACAACCTCGTGCGCCTTCACAAGTACATCAAGTGCAGATACGCCGTCGGTTACCTTGTCGGTATAGCCGTAGCGCTCGGCAGTGTCTGCGCTCACCTGCACATTCATTTGCGGAGCGCACAAAAACGCCCCCTCCATCTGCGCGGTGAAGGACACTGTTGCGCTGCCTGTATTGCTGTCCTGTGCAAATGCGGTCATGCTTACATTTGACAAAATCAGCACAAGTACAAGAAACAGTGACATAATTTTTCTTTTCATCTTTGTTCCGTCCCTTCGTTTTATTTATTTGAAAACATAAATCGCCCTGCGCGTATTTTTAAACAAAAAAGGCTGCGCCGCATATGCAAAACATATGTGACGCAGCCGATTTTCTGCGGACATGACAAAAGAGCGGGTATGCGCCCTCTTCGCCAAACACACGCCTATACACCGTAGGCTGCGTTTTTGCCCTCATGCATGTCTCCCGGCTTGCATATCATCGCCTGCATCTCTGCCTTCCCGATTTATACAATCAGTGACTGTCATAATGACAACGAAACGCAAGCTCCATGCTTACGGTGGCGGTACCGCCCGTGATTTTCACACGGTTCCATCTTAGCCGGCAGATTATATAACGCTCTGCCGGAACATGCGGCAATTCAAATTTTCAAATTTTATGTAAATAAACATTTACAAAGATAAGTATACGCCCAAAATCGTGCCAAGTCAAGCTTTTTTTATCTTATAGTAAAATATATCAAAAATATCGCAAAAGGTGCCGCAAAAAATATAATACATTTCAAAAAATATGTTGTGATACAATTGATGGGTGACAAAAAAATAAGAAAATGAACTCCAAATATGATATAATGTTTTGCGTCCAAA
>CAKSHB010000058.1 GCA_934456295.1 uncultured Clostridia bacterium
GAGGTTAAGTTTATTAAAAAATAATTTTGCGGATAAGGAAAAAATTAAATAAAGCAAAAATGAAAAAGGTACTGCATTTTTACGCAGTACCTTTTTGCATGTATTTGGAAATTATACGATTCTTTAAAAATTATACGATTTTTATGATAACGTCGTCGGCAGAACGTTTCGGAACCTGCAAATTGCCATCTGAGCCTACATAATATTTTATACTGCCGTCACAAGACGCCTCGGAAGGTGTTTCGGCAGGATAACCGAGCGCGATTACAAACAGAAGCTTGAGCGGTTCCGCAATACCTAAAAACTCACTTATTTTTTCATAGCTAATCGCACCCATCCAGCATGCGCCAACACCGTCCTCAAGCGCTGTCAGGATAAGGTTCTCAGCCGCCGCTCCCGCATCAAGCTCATATCCGCTCTTGCGCAGTGAAAGGTCGGCGCATACGGCAACATATGCCGCCGGCTGTTCATTTTCACACGGGTTATAATCAGGTGCGAGATATCCTGCCCACCGGACAAGAGGGAATATTTTTTGCGTCATCTCACAGCTTTGTACTGCTATGTATTTGAGCGGCTGAATATTTGCCGCCGAAGGAGCAACGCGTGCCGCGTTTATATACCGCTTAAGCTGTTCGGCAGAAACGCTCTGCCGGTTAAATTTTCTTATGGTGCGGCGGCTTTGTATAAGCTCATAAGTGTTCATAAAATCAATCCTTTCATATGTACTTTATGTATGTTTTTTATGTGTTTTTTTGTAAAAAGAATTCTTTTTTATTGAATTCCGTATTTATATATACTATATTTATATTATATAGCAAAATCATAAAAAAGCAACAGAAAATTTGGAAACAGGAGTATATCAATTATGTTTAAAAACGGCGATACAGTATGCTTTTTCGGTGACAGCATAACAGCACAGGGCAAGTTTATACAGAGGGTATACAACTATTATCTGAAAACTCTTGGCATAAAGCTCAGAATGTATAATTTCGGTGTTCTGGGCGATTGTGCAAAAAATGCAATCAAAAGAACAGATATGGTTTTAAATAAAAAGCCGTCGCATGTAGTGATGATGTTTGGCATGAATGATGTAGAACGCGATTTATATTCGCCTTTGCTGACAGACGGCGTAACAGATGATATTATTGCAAAAAGGCGCGGGGCAATTGACTGCTGTGTTGAGTATCAGAAGCAAATTGCCGACATTTTTATATCGCACGGCGCAAAAGTTATATTTTGCCGTCCGACATTGTATGATGAGGAACGCGACATTGAATGTGAAAACAGAGTAGGCGTTGCACATGCGCTTTATGAAATCGGTGAAAGGCTTGAAAGTGCGGCAAAAAGCTATAATGCCGATGTTATCAATTATTCGCAGCCGTTTCTGATTGCGCAGAGAAACGCAATACATAAGGGAGCAACCCTTATTAACGATGACAGAGTACACCCGAATGAACTCGGTCATATGGCTATGGCGAAGATTTTTTTATCACAGCAGGGAGCAAATATAGACTCAAATCTTGATATTGAAGCTTTGCGGGAGTTTTCAAATGCGGATTATTCTGCCGATGAACTCAGAAAGCTTGAAACGGAGCTTCTGTTAAACAGTGTAAATTTTATAGAATACTGCGTCTTTGTCAACAGTCCTGTGGCTGAAAACGAAAAAGATGATTTTTTGAAAAAGATAAATTCGCCCGGAATTGCAGGATACATACAGACTTATTATGAGCAGCGTGATAACATAAGAAAGCTTGAACAAGAGATTGAAGATATAGTAACAAGGCTGTCATCGGATAAAAAATGACAAAAAACAGGTAAAAATTGAAGTTTTTTTATTGACAAGTAATATTATAAGTAGTATAATTTTTTATACGCTAAGCGAGGCTTGCAGGAAAAGGCATAGCTTTCCGAAGGAATAAAACTCTCGGGGGTCGTGTTTTGGCAAAGACTGTAAGCTGATAGCACTCTGGAGAATCTCTTTTTAAGGGTGCCGAAGGGGCAAAGAGTTTTAAACTTTAATCTCTCAGGCAAAAGGACAGAGCATGCAACGGCAAAATATACATCAGAGCATGTATAAAACAAAGTATGTGTTGAATATATTTATGTTGAATATATATTGAAGAAGATATAGCATGTTTTATTAAGAACTCTCCTTATGGGTGTTAGTCGGCGCGGACAAACACTATTTAATAGGGGGAATTTTTTTATGTCTTTTGGGGAAATTATCGTAAAAATCGATGATTTTGTGTGGGGCACACCATTGATTGTGCTTATTATTGCCGTGGGAATATATCTTACGGTAAGAGTAGGCTTTTTGCAGGTAATCCGCCTGCCGCTTGCTTTGAAGTATATGGTAAAAAATGAGGAGGGCGGAAAAGGTGAGGTTACAAGCTTTGGCGCTTTGTGTACGGCTCTTTCGGCAACTATAGGTACAGGCAATATTGTCGGTGTTGCAACAGCGATATGTGCCGGCGGCCCCGGCGCACTTTTCTGGATGATTGTTGCGGCATTTTTCGGAATGGCAACAAAGTACTCCGAAGGCTTGCTTGCAGTAAAGTTTCGTGAAGAAAAGGAAAGGGGACATTTTCTTGGCGGACCGTTCTATTATATCGAAAAAGGTTTGGGCAAAAACTGGAAATGGCTTGCTGTGCTTTTTGCAATCTTCGGCGTATTTGCCGGTTTGCTGGGAATAGGAACGATTACACAGGTAAACGGTATTACATCTGCCGTACAGAGCTTCTTTGACCCGAATAACACACATGTTGCTTTTACAATCGGCGGAATAAGTTATTCATGGGCTGTCGTAATCGGCGGTTTGTTTGTAACAGTGTGTGTTGCGCTTGTTGTAATCGGCGGAATTAAAAGAATTGCAAAAGTTTCCGGAATTATAGTGCCGTTTATGGCAATAATATATGTTGTGCTTGCGCTTATTATATTGATAATGAACGTTACACGTATACCTGACGCATTTGTTCTTATATTCCGCTGTGCATTTACACCCGAGGCGGCGCTTGGTGCGGCAAGCGGTATTACATTAAAGCTTGCTATGCAGAAGGGTGTAGGACGCGGTATATTCTCAAATGAGTCGGGTCTTGGTTCAGCTCCTATTGCAGCTGCTGCGGCACAGACAAAAGAGCCTGTGCGTCAGGGACTTGTAAGCATGACGGGAACATTTATCGACACAATTATAATCTGCCTTATGACGGGGCTTTCGATTATTGTTACAGGCGCTCAGGACATGTATGTTGAAGGTGTGTTTGAAGGGGTAAAAATAACAAACTATGCATGGCAGAACGGTCTCCCGTGGAATGCTGAAGTATCCTCGTTTTTGCTCATGCTGTGTCTTGCATTTTTCGCATTTACAACGATACTCGGCTGGGATTATTACTCTGAAAGATGTCTGGAATATCTCACAAACGGCAACAAAATTATGATTAAATGTTTCAGATGGCTTTATATATTTGCTGTTCTCATCGGACCTTATCTTACAGTAAAATCCGTATGGGATATTGCAGATATATTCAACGGACTTATGGCGTTTCCGAATATAATTGCCCTTGCGCTTCTGAGCGGAGTTGTTGCAAGGGAAACAAAGGACTTCTTTAAAAAGCAGAAGCATAAGGAAAAGGCATAAAAACTTTTCGTGCCGTCTGCCTATAACAAATTGCAGGAGAATTGTATGAAAACCGTTATTCTTGACAGAGCAACACTCGGATATGATTTGGATATACAGCTGCCGTTTGATACACAGCTTGTTTTGTATGACCGCATATCGTCTGAGCAGCTTGAACAGGCGATAGCTGACGCGGACGTGATTTTTGTAAACAAAGTGCGGCTTGACGGTTCGGTTTTATCAAAAGCACACAAACTGCGGCTCATATGTGAGGCGGCGACAGGCTACGATAATATAGACGTAAACTATTGCCGTGAACATGGCATAGCTGTGTGCAACGTACCGGGATATTCAACCTATAGCGTATCCCAGCTGACTGTTGCGATGGTTATGCAGCTTGTAAACCATATGCCCGAATATACCGAGTATGTTTCATCGGGAAAGTATACAGAAAGCGGCGCTGCAAACAGACTGGAGCCTGTGTTCCATGAGCTGCACGGAATGACATGGGGAATAGTCGGGTACGGAAATATAGGTTCAAATGTTGCCGTGGTCGCACGTGCATTTGGCTGCGATGTTATTGCCTTCAAAAAAACGCCTTGTTACAACGTTGAATGTGTTGACATTGATACTTTGATGAAAAGGTCGGACATTATTTCAGTCCACTTACCGCTCACGGAGGATACACGCGGGATAATAAACCGTGAGAGAATTGCGCTTATGAAGCCGAACGCGGTGTTTATCAATGTTGCACGCGGCGCTGTGGTTGATGAACAGGCGCTGTGTGAGGCTGTGAAAAACGGTAAAATCGGTGCGATTGGGGTAGATGTATATTCTGCCGAACCGTTCTCGGAGAAAAGTCCATATTACGAAATAAAAAGTATGGAAAACGTATGTTTGACTCCTCATGTAGCTTGGGGCGCATATGAGGCACGCAGACGCTGCTATGACGAAATGATTAAAAATATGCGTTCATTTTTAGAGGGCGGTATCAGAAACAGAGTTGATTTGTAACTTATATATTAAAAATGGGTCCGAAAAATCGTCGGGCTCATTTTTGTATATAAAATATAACCAAAAATATAATATATCGCAAAAATATTTTAAAAAGTTATTGACAATTAATATATGTAATGTTATACTTAATGTAACTAAACAGTTACATTATAATAATGACTTGAAAATACGCAGTAAAATATTAAATATTTTTTGAAAGGGGTCATAAAAAATGTGGACAGAAGAAAAGCTGAATGAAATTTTAACAACTCCATCGGAAAAGCTTGTGGAGGACATGAAAAAAATCAAAGGAGATATCATGGTTCTCGGCGCGGGCGGAAAAATGGGACCGACGCTTTGCACGCTTGCAAAAAATGCATGTATAAAAGCCGGCGTTGATAAGAAAATAATAGCAGTATCACGTTTCAGCGACCCGATTGCAACAAAGCTTTTACAGGACAGCGGCGTTGAAACAATTCCGTGTGACATGCTTGAGCCGAAGGCTCTCGACAAATTGCCCAATTGTGAAAATATCATTTATATGGCAGGCAGAAAATTCGGTACAGACGGCAGCGAGTACCTTACGTGGGCGATGAATGCATGGCTTCCGTCGCTTGTTGCGGAACGTTTTAAAAAGTCAACGATAGTAGTATTTTCATCGGGCAATATATATCCGTTTATGCCTTCAAACAGCGGCGGCTGCACGGAGAAAATCAAGCCTCTTCCGACGGGAGAATATGCGATGAGCTGTCTTGCACGTGAGCGCATGTTTGAGTATGGTTCAAAGACATACGGTACGAAGGTATTTACATACAGACTTAATTATGCTGTTGATTTGCGCTATGGCGTATTGTTCGATATTGCACAAAGTGTTATAAAAGGAAATCCGATATCGCTTTTGAACAGCTGCTTTAACTGCATATGGCAGGGTGACGCAAACGAAATTGCAATCCGCGGTTTGCTTCATGCATCGTCACCGTCTAATATCGTTAATGTTACAGGTCCCGAAACACTCTCAACAAAGAAGGTTGCTCTTGAGTTCGGACGCCTTTTTGACAAAGAGCCTGTGTTTGTCGGAGAAGAAGAACACAGCGCACTTCTCAGTGACGCGGGAAAATCATGCGAGCTTTTCGGATATCCGACAGTTGCAGTAAATACGCTGATTGAGTGGCAGGCACAGTGGATTAAAGACGGCGGACGTTCACTCGGAAAGCCTACCCATTTTGAAGAGAAAAAGGGTAAATTCTGATAAATATATTTTAATAATGTTGTGGTTTTATTCTAATTTATGATTTGGAGGTTGTATTATGGACAGACATGAATTGGCATTACAGAAACTCGCAAAAGGCACGGTTATTCCGGCAACGCCGCTGGCGCTGACACAGGAAAGAAAGTTTGACGAAAAGCGTGAGCGTATGCTTATGCGTTACTATATGGACGCAGGTGTGGGCGGTATAGCTTCATGCGTTCACACAACACAGTTTCAGGTGCGTGACCCGAAAATCGGACTGTTCAGACCGATACTTGAGGTTGTGTCCGATGAAGTTGAAAAGTTTGAGAAACGTACAGGAAAGGTGCTTGTAAAGGTTGCCGGCGTGTGCGGAAAAATTGACCAGGCGGTAAAAGAGGCAGAGCTTGCTAAAGAGCTTGGATACGATGCTGTTCTTCTCAGCCCGGGCGGACTTGCAGATTATGATGAGGACATGATGATAAAGCGTACCGAAGAGGTTGCAAAAATCATGCCGGTGATAGGCTTCTATCTGCAAAGCTCGGTTGGGGGAAAGCATTTCAGCTATAACTACTGGCAGAGATTGTGCGAGATAGATAATGTTGTCGCCGTAAAGAGCGCTCCATTCAACAGATATCAGACGCTTGACGTTGTGCGTGCTGCGGCTACAAGCTCGCGCAGAGATAAAATTGCTCTCTATACGGGCAATGATGACAACATTGTAATTGACCTTCTTACAAAATATAAGTTTGAGGAAAATGGCGTTACATATGAAAAGCAGTTTGTGGGCGGTCTTCTCGGTCATTGGTCGGTATGGGCAAAAAAAGTTGTTGAGATGTTTGAAATGCTCAAAAAAGAGGCGGCAAAGGACAGCATCAGCGCCAATATGCTTGTGCTGGCAAACCAGGTTACAGATGCAAACGCAGCATTTTTCGATACGGCAAACAACTTTGCCGGCTGTATAGCGGGTCTTCATTATGTGCTCAAAAAGCAAGGCATATTTGAAAATATTTTCTGCCTCGATGAAAATGAAACCTTGTCACCCGGACAGGCGGAAGAAATTGAACGTGTATACAGAATGTACCCCCATCTGAACGATGATGAGTTTATAAAAGAAAATCTCTGCAAATGGGCAGACTGATACGGATGTGTTACCAATGGACATATTTGATATAATCGGACCGGTTATGATAGGTCCGTCAAGCTCGCATACGGCAGGAGCCGTAAAAATCGGAAATATTGCACTTGCCATATTCGGCGAAAGAATTGAAAAAGCGGTTATACATCTTTATAATTCTTTTGCAGATACAGGCAAAGGACACGGAACCGATATAGCGCTTGTGGGCGGACTGCTCGGAATGGCTGTTGATGACGAAAATATTGTAAATGCATATGACGAAGCCAAAAAGCGCGGCGTTGATATCAACGTAATGTGGGAAAAGGGGTTCAGTGAAGAATATGAGCCCAATACCGCGGTAATCGAAATGCACAATGCAGAAAAAAGCGCATGTGTGACGGCTGTGTCGGTCGGCGGAGGCCGCGTGATGGCAACAAACGTTGACGGATATGCTACGCGGCTTTGCTGTGAGCATGATACACTCATAACTGTTCATAAAGACGTTGTGGGCGTTGTGGCAAAGGTTTCGTCGGTATTTGCCGAATATGGCGTAAATATAGCTTTTATAAGACTTCACAGAAGGGTTAAAGGTGAGGAAATGATGGTTGTTGAAACCGATGACCCGATTTGTGATGAAATACTAAAACGTGTTTTATCTTTTGATGAAGTAAAGAAAGCAGCTCGCATAAAGAAAACGACGTAGGCGGTGAAAGAGATGGATATAGCTGAAATACGTGAAATAAGTAAAAAATGCAACAACGATATAGTTGAAACGGCGGTTGCTCTCGAAAGAGAAAAAACGGGCAAAACGATCGAAGTACTATATGAAAATATGGAAAAAATGTGGATTGCAATGAAACAATCCGCACATAAAGGCATAAAT
>CAKSHB010000059.1 GCA_934456295.1 uncultured Clostridia bacterium
TCGATCTGTTCTGAGCTCTGCCGTCAGATTGCAAATATTTCGACGAAAACACTGTATGTGCTTGACATATACGAAAATAATGCATATGACTTGCAGAATGAGCTGAAGATGTCGATGCCGTCGCTCGATTTGCGTGTAATTATAGCGAGCGTGAGAGATGTTGACAGACTGGAGAACATATTTGAAAATATTCACCCCGATATTATATTCCATGCCGCCGCACATAAGCATGTGCCGCTAATGGAGAATAACTCGTCGGAGGCGATAAAGAATAACGTTATCGGCACGAAAAATGTTGCGATGTGTGCACATAAATACGGAGTAAGGCGCTTTGTTCTTATATCTACCGATAAGGCGGTTAATCCGACAAATGTTATGGGCGCAACGAAGCGCGTTGCGGAGATGATAATACAGTCGCTTGATAAAATAAGCAAAACCGAGTTTGTTGCGGTGCGTTTCGGAAATGTGCTTGGCTCAAACGGCTCGGTTGTACCGCTGTTTAAACGCCAGATTGAGAACGGCGGTCCTGTGACGCTTACAGATAAGCGTATCACAAGATTTTTTATGACGATACCCGAGGCGGCACAGCTTGTGCTTGAGGCGGCATCATACGCACATGGCGGAGAGATTTTTGTGCTTGATATGGGCAAGCCGGTGAAAATATACGATTTGGCGGTAAATATGATACGCCTGTCGGGACATGAGCCCGATGTTGATATAAAAATCGAAACGATCGGACTTCGTGAGGGCGAAAAGCTCTATGAAGAGGTTCTTCTGGAGGAAGAGGGCATAGGGCAGACGTGCAATGAGAAGATTTTTGTGGCAAAGCCGATGATTTTTGACTGGCATGAGCTGAATGAAAAAATTGACAGATTGTATGCGGCAGCGCTAAAATATGATGACAGGCGGATAATCGAGGAAATCAAAAATACGGTTCCGACATATCATGAGCCGAGCTGCGGCGGCTGTGACAGCGTGCATGAAGCACAGGAAAACTCACCTGCGGCGGTGAGCTGATAAATCGGTTTAAAACCGATAACGCAATTTCTTTGTGTGAAAAGGATATGAATGAAACGCATTGGCAGTTTATTCATATTTATATAAAAATTTTATTATATAAAACCTGTTTGGGAGGTCGGTAAAAATGAACAAAAAGTTTGTTTCGGTGGTTTTGAGCATAATACTCGCCCTGAACTGCTGTGCTTTCAGCGTATTTGCTGATGACAGCATAAGCGTAAGTGCGGACGGTGCGCTCGAACTCATGAACAGTATGTGCGACTATCTTGAAGCACAGACAAAAAATGACAGAATAAGTCTGTTCCACCTTGTACATTCGTATATGTCAACAGATGCGGGCGTTGATTATATGATAAGCCTGGTTGATGACCGTACCGATGTCGGCGGAAACGCTCTGGTGAACGGATACATAGATTCGTTCGGCGTAACTGATGAGAAAAAGGCACAGCTCAAGTTTTTCCTTGAGTTTGCAAAGAGTATTCCTACTGCAACGAGAGTTGAGGCATACAGGATACTTGACGACAGAGAGGAATATACAGGCGCGCTTACTGCCGAGCAGGAGCAGGCTCTTAACGATGTTTATGGCGCATTCATAGACACGGATTTGGCAAACATGCTTGCAAATGACCATGGGCTTAACAAAAAAGTCATATTTAATTTCCTTATCACAATGTGCAGAGAAATTGTTGTTACCGATTCGGCAAGCGATGCAAACGATTTTGATTTGTATTCTATAGACCCGATTTTTGCGTCGAGAATTGTAAATGTGTTTGGCGGCATGTCAACGCTTAACGGCACATCATGGACCACGGGCGCCGACTTTATGAACATACTCATAAATACGCTTAATTCGTCACCGACATTTACCGATGCGCTTAATGCTTCGGCAAAAATGCTGCTCGGACGCGATGATGTTGCGCTTTATATTACACGTCCGCAGGAGCCGACAAAAATAGAAATCAGCACAGACGATGAACTCGTACATCCCGAGCTTACGCCTATTACATTTACGGCGGAGGTTAGTCCGGCAGGCGCAAATGAAAACCTTATTGAGTGGTATGTAAACGGCGTAAAGCAGAATGTTACGGGTAAAACGTTTACATTTACACCGCCGGCATACGGTGATTATAAGATACATGCGTCGGTAAAGAATGACGCCGGCGAAACGATAGTATCTGAATTTAAGGCTGTATATCAGGGAACGATAATTGTTCCGACGCCTACACCCACACCTGTTCCCACAAGAAGACCGGGCAGCGGTTCGGGCGGCGCTGTGATAAATCCGACGGCGAACCCGACAGAGGAGCTTCCGCAAATTCCGGCACCCGAAAGTGTTGCAGAAAGCTCATATCCCGATGCGCAGGGGCACTGGGCAAAGGATTACATCGAGGCGGTAAGCAAGGCGGGAATTCTCAAAGGCTATGAGGACGGAAATATAAGGCCCGACTTTGGAGTAACAAGAGAAGAGATGGCAGTTCTTCTTTCGAGATTGCTTAATGTTGAGGATAGACCTGTTTCAGGCATGATAGCATATGATGATAATGCCGACATACAGGAGTATGCAAATAAAGCTGTATATATTCTAAGCGACATGAAGGTATATATCGGTTATGACGACAATACATTCAGACCGCAGAATGTGCTGACACGTGAGGAGATAATGCTTGTGTTCAGCCGCATACTTGCAAAGATTGATTCAAAGGAACTTACCTTTAAAGATGACGCCGACATCTCACTGTGGGCATATGACGCTGTACAGCAGCTGTGCGCATACGGCATTGTTGACGGATATCCCGACGGAACCGTAAAACCGGGCGCAGATGTTACAAGAGCTGAGGCTGCGGTTATGATTTACAAGCTTTTGTACAGAACGGGAAAGCTTAACTAAAACTGAAAAAAGGCTGATTTGTTGAGAGGTATTTTGCTATGAGAAAAAAGGCAACGGCAATTTTATTAATACTTACAATGACAGCTACACTCTTCGGCGGTACATTATGTGCCGCCGAAGTTTCCCATAAGGAAATTCAGCAGGCTGTCACGGCGGCATCTTCCATGTCTGCCGCGGATAGAAAATCGATAACGGACGCACTTATACCGCTTTTGATTACAAATACGGGCTTGGACGCTCTCGGATACTATATAAACGCATATGACCCGTCATCAAACCGTATCTTTGATGTTGCTGTCGGGAAAATACTGGCGTTTACGGATAAAGAAACTGCGCTTTCGATGCTCGGATATCTGCGCTGCATTGATGAGAGCATAAGAGAGGATTACCTCATGGGTTTCAAAAAACGCACCGAGCTGAAGCTGTCAGAAAATGCACAAAGTGCGATGGAGGAGCTTATGCAGCGGCAGTTTGCGTCGTATGACGGGCTTGAAAAGCTGTGCACGGAGGACTTGATAACGCCGGGCGTAGCAGCAAGAATGCTTGAAAGTGTATACAAGATGAACGGCTCACAGCCGATATTGACTGACGGAAACGGCGGATTTGGCGTATATGTTGTTTCAAACGAGCTGCGCGCAACGATTGCGAAGGCGAATGAGGCAGGGGCAGATGTTGACGCCGACGAGTTTGCGTCAGGTATTGTGCAGCTTTTGAATGATGGTTTTTCTGCAAAAGAGCGTCAAAATCTGAAAACAGCGCTTGGAGAAATCGGCATATATAAGAAAAACCCGGAAAATCCGTCACAGGGTGCGGGCGGAGCGATTGCAACGCCGGCGCCGGCAAATGATGACGGACAGCGCCGTGTGGGATATGAGATTTTAGAGTCTGACACGGAAGCAGGGTATGATATTCTGGATATATCTATATATGAAGGAAATAAAAAAGCGGAAAATCAGGCTTTTGATAAACCGCAGACTGTGGCAATAAAAGTTTCGTCAGAAGCGGCAATGCTTTATAGAATAACCGATGGCGGACTTGAGGCAGTAAAATATACCTCATATGATAACGGCGAGCTGAAATGCAGAATTGACGCGTCGGGAAAATATGCACTTCGCATAATAGCGCCGTATTTTCATGACATTGACGGCTGGGGAGCAAACTATATCGAGGCGCTGTACAACCGCGGCGTTATAAACGGAAAAGGCGATAATATGTTTGCACCCGACGATTTTATCACAAGGGAAGAATTTGTAAAACTTGTGGTTGAAACAGCGGGGGTTGCGCTTGGCGGAGATGAAAGCGGCTACTCGGACGTAATTTCGGGTCAGTGGTATGAAAAATATATAGTTGCGGCAAGTGAAAACGGAATTGCAAATGGTATTGGTGACGGAAAATTCGGTGTCGGCGAGCTTATAACAAGACAGGATATGTCAAAAATGCTCTATAGCCTTCTTGCGCGCGAGGGCATGATTTCAAAGGATATAGCGGAGTTTGAGTTCAAAGACGCAGCCGAGATTGCGCAGTATGCACGCGAGGCGGTATTCTCACTTGTAAGAGCGGGCATTTTGTCGGGCGATGACAGCGGAAGATTTCTGCCGCAGAATAACGCTACGCGCCGTGAGGCGGCAAAACTGATTTACATGATGTTGGCGTTATATGTGAACAGATAAAAGTGACCGATTATACGTAAATTTGTGATTTGGAAGAATAATACACCTCTGAGAAAGACCCGTACACATTGCGCAGAAATAAACTAAAAAAGCTTGCGGTTGGCTATTGACACAGCGAATGTCAAATGATAATATGAGTTTATACATAATTATTATTTGGAGGGATTTTACCATGAAAAAGAACATAGTGTTTATGCGCACCGCGGCGATATTGTGTGTGGTTGCACTGCTGCTGCCGATGTGTGTTGCCGGTGCGGCAGGAAACGAAATTACGCTGACGTCTGCCGCTGCCGGAGAAGAAAGTCTTTCGGAAAATGAGGCAGACGCAGAAATAATAGCGTCAGGCTCGGTTATAAATGTTTCGGGTACATGTTCGGTTTTTGGCTCTGAGGTTACGTTTGCGGTTATGCCGCTCGGAAGCGATGAGCCTATAATAGGAATAGGGCAGACTGCAAGCAGCGAAAATGACGGTTCGTTCAGTTATGCGTTGAAGCTTCCGGCAAGCATGGAGGCCGGCACGTATGTTCTGAAAACAGGTGCAGAACAGGCGGCGGAGCCTGTATACAGATATTTTAAAACTGTTGTCGGGCTTGAGAAGTCGATTGTTCTGACAAGTGAGTCGGATTCGATAAAAACGATAGGCGGCACACTTACCGTTTCGGCGCAGATTTTGAACGAAACTTCGGGTGATACAATTATCTGGAGTGTTGTATCGGGCGATGATGTTGTAAGCATAAGCGACGGCGGAATTGTTACAGCATTGAAAAACGGCACGGCAGTTATAAGGGCAACGCTTTCGCCGAATGATGAAGTGTATGCTGAAAAAACAATCACGGTAAGCGCGGCTGCTGTGAGAAATATTTCGCTTTCGGTCACGATTACGGGTGACGGTACAATCAACAGCACGGGCGCGTATACGGGAACTATTGTAAGTGAGCATAGCGCTTCATATACGGAGGGTTCACAGTTTACGTTTGAAGCTGTTGCAGGAACGAACGGAAATTTTGTGCACTGGGTGGATGAACGCTCAAACAGAATATTGTCGAAGGAACAAACACTTTTGATACAGCCGGGAACAGATATAAGACTGAATGCTGTGTTTGTATCAGATAACGAAACGCCATACGTAATGTTTGTTGAGAGAAATAACCGCATCAGACTCAAAAGTTCGGCAGATTCGGAAATAACTGTGCCGGATGACCCGTATGCGATGGGGTATATATTTAAAAACTGGGCGAAGAACGGGAAAGAACAACAGATAAGCGCCGGTCAAAAAATCCCTGCAAACACATATAATGAAAATGTGATATTTAATGCGAAACACGAAAAAAGTCCCGAAAAATACAATGTTACGATTTCAGGCGCAAATGAGATTGCCGATGGAACGTATGAGTATCTCTATGATGCCAAAATTACCGTAACGCCTGCAAAGGCGCCTGCGGGGAAAAAGTTTACCTGTTGGAAAAAGGACGGCAAAACAGTAAGCTACATCGAAAATTATACTTTCTATGTTGCGGCATACAACACAAGCGTGGAGGCCGTTTATGAGGCAGAGGATACACCTGTGGCAAGGACCGTCGTGCTTACAATGCATGAGCCGATACCGCTTGCGGAAAGCGGCAAGATAGCATTTTTTGCCGAGAGATATTTGCCGGAGCAATATACAATGCTCGAAACGGGAATAATTCTGAAAAAAGCTGCATCGGAAGAGCTTACGCTCGATAATGCGGACTATAAAGCTGTTTCGACGAGAAATACAGCAAACGGACAGTATACCGTCAGAAAAGCGGGTGTTATACAGGGTGAGCAGTGGTCGGCAAGAGCATACCTCATATACAAAGACGGCGAAAATGTAATAACCGTATACAGCAGTACGGTTGTCGGCGAATTATAAAGCGCTTTTGGCGATGTTGTAAAATAAATTTTAAAAAATCTTTAAAAAAGTATTGACATTGCTTTTTGAAAGTGGTATCATATGGTTAAGCGTTTGGGAAGGGAGTGTGTTTTATAATGAAAAAAATCTATGAAAAACCCGTAGCTGACGAAGTTATTTTTGACACTCAGAACATATTGGAAACCAGCGGTATTGAGCAGGACGAAATCTAATAATAACCGCATATAACTGAAAATGGGATTATGACAGGCAGACGGCATATTTACCGTTTGCCTGTTTAACTCTGAAAAGCAATTTGCCCGGAAAGCAAATTAAATTAAAAGATAAAAATTTTATTAAAAAACTTTGAAAAGGATGTGGAAAGCATGTTTTTGAAGAAGTACGGAAGAATTTTTGCGTTTCTTACGGTTGTGTGCGCATTGTTTGCGGCGCTGCAGGCCGGCGCTATGGCTGAAAGTTTCTCCGATATGCCCGACAACTGGGCAACGGCGGCGCTTAACAAAGCTGTTGATAACGGGCTTTTGAACGGATATGACGGCATGATTATGCCCGACGAAAGCGTTACGCGCGCGCAGATGGCTGCGATTATGGTTCGTGCATTCGGCGCCTCCGATATGGCTGACATAAGCGCATTTACAGATGTTTCGGCTGACGCATGGTATCATGATGATATGGCAAAAGCGGTTGAAATGGGAATATTCAAAGGTGACGGCGCAAACCTGAACCCCGAAAATAACATTACGCGTGAAGAGGCTTTTACGGTTCTGGCGCGTGCGTTTGCTCTGGCTGACGGTGACATAGGTGTGCTTGGAGAGTTTCTCGATAAAGACAGTATAGCGGAATGGGCACAGACGTATGTTGCAGCAATAGTGGCAAATAATTACGCAAAGGGTGCGGACGGATATCTCAACCCGAAAAACAATATCACGCGTGCGGAATTTGCTGTGCTGATGGATAATATGGTAAAGACATACATCGTAAAAGAAGGTATATATAACCGAGTTGAGGAGGGTAATATTCTCGTCCGCGTTGACGGCGTTACTTTCTCACAGGTGGCAATAAAGGGCGACTTGATTGCCGGACCTTCTGTCGGCAAAAAGGGTATTACGCTTATCAACTCAAGCATAAGCGGACGTGTTGTAAATGACGATGACAACACAAAGGTTGCTAAAATTACAACCGGCGGCAGTACAGGCGGCGGCGGAAACTCGGGCGGCAGCACGGGAGGAAATTCCGGCGGCAGCACAGGTGGTAATACCGGCGGAAATACGGGCGGCAACAGCGGAAATAACGGCGGCAGCACAGATGAACCC
>CAKSHB010000060.1 GCA_934456295.1 uncultured Clostridia bacterium
CGTCGGGTGGACCGTTCTACAAAAAGAAGAGGAAAGAGCTTGTGAACATAACGCCCGAACAGGCGCTGAAGCACCCGAACTGGAGCATGGGTGCAAAAATTACGATTGATTCATCGACGCTTGTAAATAAGGGGCTTGAGGTGATTGAGGCTAGGTGGCTTTTTGACATGGCGCCGGAAAAAATTGATGTTCTGGTGCATCCGCAGAGCATAATTCACTCGATGGTGGAGTATATTGACGGGGCGGTAATCGCGCAGCTCGGCGTGCCTGACATGCATTTGCCGATTGCGTATGCGCTGACATATCCCGACAGAACGCCGATTGGCGGCGATGCTCTTGATTTGGCGGAAATAGGGACGCTCACATTTGACAAGCCTGATACGCAGACGTTTCCTGCGCTGTCTTTGGCATATGAGGCACTGAAAGCCGGCGGAACAATGTGCGCGGTGTATAACGGAGCAGATGAGGCGGCGGTTTCGCTGTTTTTTGAAGGAAAAATAAAATATCTTGACATAGCCGATGTGATAGAAGGCGCAATGCGTGCGTATACTAATACGGATGCCGGCAGCATGAAAAACATATGTGCTGCGGATAAATGGGCGCGCGAGTATGTGCTCGGCAGATTTTGATTTGTGATTTTTTATTTGCAGATGCGAACGGAGTTTTTATGAGAACAAAATCATAAATGCGGTTTTTGATTTTATTTTTGCCGGATTCGTTTTTTGTATAAGATAAATTCGATAAAATAAATTTGTATTTGGAAAGCGGTGATTTGTTGAATAATATTTGGACGGTAATTGCGGCAATTTTAGTATTTGCGCTGATGATTGCGGTGCATGAGGCTGGACATTTCAGCGCCGCAAAGCTCTTCGGAATAAGGGTGAACCAGTTTGCGATAGGCATGGGGCCCGTAATATGGAAAAAGCAAGGCAAGGAAACGCTGTACTCAGTCCGCGCAATACCTATGGGCGGATTTTGCCAGATGGAGGGGGAGGACTCTTACAGCGACGATAAACGTTCATTCGGCAATGCGGCGTGGTATAAGCGTCTTATAGTTGTGTTTGCCGGAGCGTTTCTGAATATTGTTCTGGGATTTATTATATTTATCATACTGCAATCGGCAAAAACAACGAATTACACAACTGTAATAGACACAGTTGTGCCGAATACAAATGTTGTGCAGGCAGGATTTGCGGAGGGTGACAGAATTATCGGCATAGGCAATGCAAAAATTAATATATACGAGGATTTATCGTTTGAGCTGAACCGTGTGACGGATAAGCCTGTCATGGTTACGGCAATGCGCGGAAATGAGAAGATAAGCGCGGTGATTACACCTTCAAAACAGGAGAATGTGTATAGTTTTGGTGAAAATGAATTTACTTTGGTGTCGTATGTTAACGGCGCTGAGATAAGCCGTGAAAATTATCCGGCACAGGATACGGAGCAATATAAAAGCCTTATCGGAAAAACGCAGACGCAGACCGGCTATATAATCGGCTTTACGCCGCGGCGCGAAAGCATGACGCCGTTTCTGGCAGTGCGAAATGCGTTTTACCTCACGTTTTACAACATAAAGATTGTGTATGTTTCGCTGTGGGAGCTTATACGCGGAGCCGTGCCTGTTTCGCAGGTAAGCGGACCGATTGGTATAATCGGAGTTATAGGTCAGGCGGCGAGTGTAAATTGGACGGCGCTGCTTGGACTTGTGGCGCTTTTGACGGTGAATTTGGGGATAATGAATTTGCTGCCCATACCGGCGCTTGACGGCTGCAAGCTTGTGCTGATTTTGGCGGAGGCGGTTACAAAAAAGAAAATTCCGCCCGAAAAAGAAGGCGTAATTCAGCTCATAGGCTTCGGCATACTGGTACTGGTTATGATTTGGGCAACATATAACGATATTGTGCGGATATTTACGGGGCAGTAAGACACATAGAAAGCGAGGAATACAAAGTGGGTGCTGAAACGAGAAAGATACAGGTCGGAAACGTTGAAATCGGCGGCGGAAGCAGGATAAGCGTGCAGTCGATGACCAACACGGATACGCGTGACGCGAAAAAAACGGCAGAGCAGATAAATGCGCTTGCTGCGGCAGGCTGCGATATTGCCCGTGTTGCCGTGCCCGATGAAACGGCGGCTCGCGCTGTGGCTCAGATAAAGAAAATGACAAACATTCCGCTTGTTGCAGATATACATTTTGACTACAGGCTGGCTCTTTTGTGTATGGAGGGCGGCGTTGACAAGGTTCGCATAAACCCCGGCAATATAGGCGACAAAAACAAAATCCGTGCCGTGTGTGATATGGCTAAGGGAAAAAATGTGCCGATACGCATAGGTGTAAACGGCGGTTCGCTCGAAAAAGAAATTTTGCAAAAATACGGCTCGGCAACTCCGCAGGCGCTTGTTGAGAGTGCGCTCGGACACGCAAAGCTTCTTGAGGAATGCGGATTTTATAATATAGCGCTGTCACTTAAGGCATCGGACGTTATGACGATGATTGAGGCATACCGTTTGGCGCATAAATCGTGTGATTATCCGCTGCACCTGGGTGTGACGGAGGCAGGCACATATGAGAGCGGTATTGTGAAATCGTCGGTTGGTATAGGAACTCTTCTGGCAGAGGGGATAGGCGACACGATACGCGTGTCGCTGACAGATGACCCGATAAAGGAGGTTTATGCGGGTATTGAGATTTTAAAATCGCTCGGGCTCAGAAAAAGCGGCGTAAGGTTTGTTTCGTGTCCGACGTGCGGAAGGTGCCGTATAGAACTTATTGAAATTGCAAACAAAGTGTATGAGCTTACTAAAAATTTGGACAAGGACATAAAAATTGCGGTAATGGGCTGTGCGGTAAACGGTCCGGGCGAGGCGCGCGACGCGGATATAGGAATTGCCGGCGGAAACGGCGAAGGTCTTATATTTAAAAAAGGAGAGATATTCAGAAAGGTTAAACAGGAGGATATCGTCAGTGCGCTTATGCATGAGATAGAGAATATGTAGGTTTTGTGTGAAAGGTTTCGACATATACATAGGATATTCGGGAGAAAAAATATGACAAGGATAAAGGATTTGATTGCGGATTGCGAGGAAAGCCTGGGCGCGGTTATGCTGTCAAAAATAGGAATAAACAAAAAGGCGCGCACGATGTCGCTTGTTGTTTCGGAAAAAGAAAACGTTACAGACGCACAGCTTGGTGCAATTAAAGAGATGTTTGTCAGAAAGTTTCGTCTGACGGACATACGTATTGACGCAAAAAAAGCCAATGAAGGCGAAAATACGGCTGCGGAACCGACGGCAGGAGAAGGTGTTCGTAAGAAAAATACGGCAGATGAGAACGGTGAGGCAAAAGAAAATGCAGAAAAAGACGCAAACAGTGACGCTCTGGCGGAACAGCGCCGTGTGCAGGAGGAGCTTATAAAGAAATTTGAGGCACAGATAGGAGCAAACACTGTGTCCGAGATAATAACGGGAAGAAAGATAAAGGGCGAGCTTCTGCCGCTCAGCGAGGTGACAAACGAGGCAGGCCGCATACGGACAAGCGGTATGATTTTCTACATAGAATATATGCAGCGCCGCGACAACTCGTGGATAGTGACGTTTGATATCACAGATAAAAAGGATTCGCGCACGGTGAAGCTTTTCTGCGACATACAGCCGAGAAAAAGAGCGGACGGCTCATTTGGCAGACAGAATGACAGCCCTTCAAAGGAGAAAATTGAAAAACGACTGAAAAAGGGTGTGTGGATAAGCGTGTACGGTGACGCGGCGTTTGATAAATATTCGCGCGATACCGTTATAACGGCATATGATATAAATGAGCTGCCCGCACCCGAGATAAAAAAGGACGATGCGCCCGAAAAGAGGGTTGAGCTTCATATGCACACACAGATGTCCGCAATGGACGGCGTATCGAGCGCGACTGCTCTTATTGAGCGTGCGGCGAAATGGGGGCAAAAAGCGGTTGCTGTGACCGACCATGGCGTTGTGCAGGCATATCCGGAGGCTGCAAAGGCTGCGAAAGCAAATGACATCAAGGTTATATACGGCGTGGAGGGGTATGTTGTTGATGATAAGGCAACAATTGTGACAAATGTGAAAAAGTATTCGCTTGATGACGCTTTTGTTGTGTTTGACCTTGAAACAACAGGTCTTTCGGCGCAGAAAAACCATATAATCGAAATCGGAGCTGTGAAGATA
This sequence comes from uncultured Clostridia bacterium, assembly GCA_934456295.1. Lineage (GTDB taxonomy): Bacteria > Bacillota > Clostridia > UBA1381 > UMGS1253 > Aphodoplasma. The sequence continues at coordinate 4,198 of CAKSHB010000060.1, forward strand.
AAGGGCGGAGAGATTGTCGATTCTTTTTCGACATTTGTTGAGCCGCCTGTAAAAATTCCGCAGAAAATAACCGAACTTACAAGCATAACGGATTCTATGGTGAAGGGTGCGCCGAATGAAGAAAAAGCTGTCAGTGATTTTTTGAAGTTTTGCGGAGAAAGTGTTCTGGTTGCACACAACGCGTCGTTTGATACCGGTTTTATACGCGCGAGTCTGAAAAGACGCGGTGAAAGCTTTCCGTATTGTTTCATAGATACTGTGTCACTTGCAAGAAAAATGTATCCTGAGCTGAAAAGCTTTAAGCTCAACAGCCTTGCAAAGCATCTGAAGGTAAAGCTTGACCATCACCACCGTGCCGTTGACGACGCACTTGCGACAGCATACATTTTTAAAAAGATGCTTGAAGAGCTGCATGAGATGGGCGTTGACGGAGTTGAACAGATTAATACATGCTTCGGTGACAAAATCGATGTGCGCGGAATGCCGTCACACCACATAATCGTGATAGCAAAAAATCCGGTCGGGCTTGAGAATTTATACAGGCTTATATCGGAGTCGCATCTGAACTATTTCTACCGCACTCCGCGTATGCCGAAAAGCATAATAAACAAATACCGCGACGGCTTGCTCATAGGCTCGGCATGTGAGGCGGGAGAGCTGTATCAGGCGGTATTTTCGGGAAAGAGCGAGCAGGAACTTGATGACATAGTTTCCTTTTATGACTATCTCGAAATTCAGCCGCTCGGGAACAACGAATTTATGCTCAGAAACGGCAGCGTCGGCTCTGTTTCCGAGCTTCAGGACATAAACAAAAAGATTATTGAGCTTGGAAAAAAGCATAACAAGCTTACTGTGGCAACATGCGATGTGCATTTTTTAGACCCTGAGGACGAGGTATACAGGCGCGTACTTATGGCAGGAAAGGGCTTCGATGACGCTGACTTTCAGGCGCCGCTGTACCTGCGTACGACACAGGAAATGCTTGATGAGTTTTCATATTTAGATGAAGAAACGGCTTATGAGGTCGTTATAAAAAATCCTAACCTTATAAGCGATATGACGGAGGTTTTGCAGCCTGTGCGTTCGGGCACATATCCGCCGAGCATTGACGGTGCACAGGAGGACATCATAAACCGTTCGCATGAAACTGCGGAGAAGATATACGGAACTCCTCTGCCTTCAATCGTAAAGGAGCGTATGGATAAAGAGCTTGCTTCAATTACAAAATACGGTTTTTCGGTTATGTACAAAATTGCGCAGCAGCTTGTGAGCAAGTCACTTTCGGACGGCTATCTGGTTGGCTCGAGAGGTTCTGTCGGCTCATCGTTTATCGCGTTTCTGTCGGGAATAACGGAGGTTAATGCTCTGCCGGCACATTATATATGCAAAAACTGTAAGCACAGCGAGTTTATAGACGACGGCTCGGGCATATCGGGCTGCGACTTGCCGGACAAAGTATGTCCGGTGTGCGGAGAAAAATATGCCAAGGACGGTCATGATATACCTTTTGAAACATTTTTGGGATTTGCGGGCGATAAGGAGCCTGATATCGATTTGAACTTTTCGGGCGAGTATCAGAGTGTGGCACATAAATACACCGAGGAGCTTTTTGGTGAGGGGCATGTTTTCCGTGCCGGAACGATAGGAACTATTGCGGAAAAGACTGCGCGCGGATATGCACTGAAATATTTCAGCGAACGCGGCAAAAACGCGCATAATGCGGAAATACGGCGTATTTCGCTCGGCTGTACGGGCGTAAAGCGAACAACGGGTCAGCACCCGGGCGGTGTAATTATTGTGCCGAAGGCGAACGACATACACCAGTTCTGTCCGGTTCAGCATCCGGCAGATGACGCCGACAGCACAATTATAACAACGCATTTCGATTATCATTCGATACATGATAACCTTCTAAAGCTTGATATACTCGGACACGATGACCCGACGGTAATAAGAATGCTGGAGGATTTAATCGGAAAAGAGGTCCCGGGATTTGATGCAAAAAAAATTCCGCTTGACGATAAGCCCACGCTGTCATTGTTTCTGAACACCGACGCACTCGGCTTAAATGATGACATAGGCAGCAAGGTCGGCACGTTCGGCGTGCCGGAGTTCGGAACGGAATTTGTGCGGCAGATGCTTATAGACACGGAGCCGACAAAGTTTTCCGAGCTTCTCAGAATATCGGGTCTTTCGCACGGTACGGACGTATGGCTCAATAACGCGCAGGATTACATACGCAGCGGCGAAATCGTCCTTTCGGAGGCGATATGTACCCGTGACGATATTATGATATATTTGATACATATGGGACTTGAGCCGAAAACGGCATTTACAATAATGGAAAAGGTTCGTAAAGGCAAGGGGCTTACGGCTGAAGATGAGGCGGAGATGAAGGCGCATGATGTGCCGCAGTGGTACATAGATTCGTGTAACAAAATAAAATACATGTTCCCGAAGGCGCATGCCGTTGCATATGTTATGATGGCATTCCGCATAGCATACTGCAAGGTGCACTATCCGATTGCGTACTACTGTGCATATTTTACAATACGTGCACTCGGGGCGTTTGATGCAAGCATAATGTGCCACGGCAAGGAGAATGTGCTTACGGCAATGAAAAGCATAAAGGAAAACCCCGAGGCGACACAGAAGGATAAGGATTTATACACAACGCTGGAGCTGTGCCGCGAAATGTATGCGCGCGGTTTTGATTTTGCCGATGTGGATTTATATAAATCGGACTCAAAGAAGTTTTTGCCGTATGAGGGGAAAATTCTTCCGCCGCTTTCAAGTCTGCCGAATGTAAGCATTGCTCAGGCGGACGCGATATGTGAGGAGCGCGCAAAGGGCGAGTTTCATTCCGTGGAGGATTTGCATATGCGTACAAAAATCAGTAAGACGGCGCTTGAGTCGCTTGAGCTTGGCGGCTGTTTTTCGGGAATTCCCGAAAGTTCCCAGCTGTCGCTTGAGGATTTATTGAGCTGAAAATAAAAAAATACCGCGGAGGATTAAATCTGCGGTATTTTTTATGCAAAATGCGGCATTTTTTGAAACAATACATTATGCACAAAACTCTATTTTGTTTTTGGCTTAAATATAAGCGCTATAAGATAGCCGAAAAACACCGCCGCGGTAATTCCGCCGGCAGCGGCGGCAGCGCCTCCCGTAAATGCGCCGAGAAGCCCCGATTCGGAAACGCCTTTTATGACGCCTTTGCCGAGCGTATAGCCAAAGCCGATAATCGGCACGGTTGCGCCCGCACCGGCAAAGCTTACAATCGGCTCATACCAGCCGAGAACCGTCAGAATTGTGCCGGCGCATACGTATGTGACAAGTATTCTTGCAGGTGTAAGCTTTGTTTTGTCAATAAAAATCTGACCTATAGCGCACAGTATGCCGCCGACAATAAACGCTTTTATATACATCATCCACATTTTTACAGACTCCTTTGCACTGTGATTGCATGGGCGATACCGGGAATGTTTTCGCCCTGCAAGAGATTAAGCGGACTCATGAGTGCACCTGTG
>CAKSHB010000061.1 GCA_934456295.1 uncultured Clostridia bacterium
GTGTTGCAGTAGTTGGATTTGTTGTATTTATGAATGAGGCAGAAAGACGCATACCGGTACAGTATGCAAAGAGAGTTGTCGGCAGAAAGATGTACGGCGGTCAGAGCACCAATATTCCGATAAAGGTTGCTATGGCAGGCGTTATCCCGATTATCTTTGCATCGAGCATTGTTTCCTTCCCGGCAACGATTGCACAGTTTGCGGGCGGAATACCGGAAACAGGCTTCTGGCACAGCTTCTTTGAGGTGATTTCACCCGGCGGCTGGGTATATGCGATAATATACTTCCTGCTCATCATATTCTTTACGTACTTCTATACTGCAATGCAGTTTAATCCTGTTGAGATGTCGAATAACATCAAAAAGAACGGCGGATTTATTCCCGGCATAAGACCCGGAAAGCCGACAAGCGATTATATTTCAAAGGTTCTCAACAGAATAGTGCTTGTAGGCGCATTATTCCTTGCGTTTATAGCAGTATTCCCGATGGCATTCAGCGGAATTATCCCGAGCATGATGCTTGGCGGTACGTCATTGCTTATCGTAGAGGGTGTTGCACTTGAAACGGTTAAGCAGATTGAGTCGCAGATGCTTATGCGTCACTACAAAGGTTTCCTCGGATAATAAGCTCAGGCTTAAATAATCGAAGAAATGTTTATAATGCCGAAAAACGGCAATAATCAGTTGTGACATTCAACAATGTTAAGCATAAAGAGGTGGAACAAAATGAAATTGGTATTTTTGGGCCCTCCGGGGGCAGGCAAAGGCACGCAGGCAGCTTATATTGCGCAGGCAGCCGGAATTCCTACCATTTCCACCGGGGCAATGCTTCGTGAGGCGATTGCAAACAAAACCGAGCTTGGTATGGCGGCAGAAGGCTATATCAGCAAGGGCGAGCTTGTGCCTGATGAAGTTGTTATAGGAATTGTAAAAGACAGACTTACACTTTCGGATTGTGGCAAGGGATATATCCTCGACGGTTTTCCGCGCACGGTTGCACAGGCTAAGGCACTCGATGAGATGCTTCCCGATGCAATTGATATTGCGCTTTCGCTTGAGGTTCCCGATGAGAACATTATCGAAAGACTTACGGGCAGACGTGAGTGCAAAAAGTGTAAGGCAACCTTCCACATCAAGAACAATCCTTCCTCAAAGGGAGATATTTGTGACAAGTGCGGAGGAGAGCTTATCCAAAGAGCTGATGACAGTCTTGAAACAATAAAGAACCGTATGAGCGTATATCATGCGCAGACGGAGCCGATTAAGGATTATTACAAGGAATGCGGAAAGCTTACTTGCATCAACGGAGTCGGCAGCGTGGAAGATATAAAGACGGAACTGTTCAAGGCGCTCGGTCTTTAGGAGGCAAATATGATTACAATAAAGTCACATAAAGAGCTTGACTTAATGAGAAGGGCAGGCAAGATAGTATCGGGCACATTTGACGCTTTAAAGCGTGCGGTAAAACCCGGTATTACAACAAAAGAGCTTGACAAAATTGCTTATGATTATATAAGAAGCAATGGAGCTACGCCTTCGTTTCTGAATTACGGCGGATTTCCGGCAAGTATATGCACATCAATAAATGACTGCGTTATACACGGAATTCCCGATGATACAAAGCTGTGTGACGGTGATATCATAAGTCTGGATATCGGCGCTTGCTATAAAGGCTACCATGGCGACAGTGCAAAAACATTTGCTGTGGGGAATATCAGCGCCGATGCCAAACGGCTTATTGATGTTACAAGACAGAGCTTCTACGAGGGTGTAAAGTTTGCCAAAAGGAAAAACCGTATAGGAGATATAAGTGCTGCGATAGGCAATTATATAGAAGAAAACGGTTTTGGTGTTGTGAGAGATTACACGGGACACGGAGTCGGAAGAAACCTGCATGAGGATCCGAGCATACTGAATTACGGCAGAGCGGGACATGGTCCGCGGCTCATGTCGGGCATGACGATTGCTGTGGAGCCTATGGTTACGGCAGGCGGCTATGAGGTGTATACGGAGGACGATGACTGGACGGTAAGAACAGATGACGGTTCTCTGGCGGCACATTATGAGCACACAATCCTGATTACGGATGGAGAATGTGAAATCCTTACACTGTAGTAAAGGTTCAAAGAGGAAGGCTGAATATGAGGTGATTTTTTGGACATCTGCATTGGCAGCGTTGTGATTTCAAAGGCGGGGCGCGATAAGGGGCGCAGTTTTATAGTTGTATCGGAGCAGGACGAGTTTGTGTATCTGTGCGATGGAGATTTGCGCAAAAGCGATTCGCCGAAGAAGAAAAAACGCAAACACCTTGCGGTCACAAATACGGTTTGTGATTATATAGGTGATAAAATAAATACAGGTAAAAAAGTAACAAATACAGAATTTCGCAGAGCCTTGGCGGAGTTTTGTGAAAACAGCAGCGTAAACTGAAAGGGGGCTTTATCCATGGCAAAAGACGATATGATTGAAATTGAAGGTACTGTAGTCGAGGCGTTGCCGAATGCAATGTTTCAGGTAGAGCTTGAAAACGGGCATAGGATACTCGCTCATATTTCAGGCAAGCTCAGAATGAATTTTATAAGAATTCTTCCGGGCGACAAAGTTACTGTTGAGCTTTCGCCGTACGATTTAACGCGCGGAAGGATAACATGGAGAGCAAAATAATTTTGCTCAAAAAAGCACTGTCTATGACGAGCGTATGCCGCTACGGCGTATGCGGTTTTAACAAGGAGGTAGTTAAAATGAAAGTTAGACCGTCTGTTAAGCCTATGTGTGAAAAGTGCAAGATGATTAAGAGAAAAGGCAAAATCATGGTGATTTGTGAAAATCCCAAGCACAAGCAGAAACAGGGCTGATAAGTTTGGTTTAAAACTTGATGCGAAAGCATCGAAAACTCACACTAATTTGTAAATAACCTGTGCTGTCGCGGCTGGATATGAAAATATCTGACAGAAACAGGTTTTGAGCCTGGTGAGATTAAAATGCAGTGGCTTCGCATTTTAGTGTAAGGCTATATTTACGACCCCGGGCGGGGTCTTGCGGGCGCAAATCGTGTGTCCGGGCGCTCACAGAGCGCGAAAGTATTCATAAGAGCTTAATTTGGAGGTGTAAAAGTATGGCAAGAATAGCCGGAGTTGACTTACCGAGAGAGAAGAGAGTTGAAATCGGACTCACTTACATCTATGGTATAGGCAGAAGTGCGGCGAGCAAAATTCTCGCAGCTACAGGTGTAAATCCCGATACAAGAGTTAAGGATTTGAGTGACGAAGATGTCAACAAACTGCGTGACGCAATCGACAACGGATACACCGTTGAAGGTGACCTTCGCAGACAGGTAGCACTTGATATCAAAAGACTCATGGAAATCGGCTGCTATCGCGGCATAAGACACAGAAAGGGACTTCCTGTTCGCGGTCAGAGAACAAAGACCAATGCAAGAACAAGAAAGGGCCCGGCAAGAACGATTGCTAACAAGAAGAAATAATAAAAGGAGGGAATAAGCTAAATGGCTAAAACAACTACAAAAAAGACCACACGCACAAAGCGTAGGGACAGAAAAAATATAGAAAAAGGCGCAGCTCATATTCGCTCCACGTTTAACAACACTATCGTGACAATTACGGACGTTGCAGGAAACGCAATTTCGTGGGCAAGTGCCGGCGGACTTGGTTTCAGAGGTTCACGTAAGAGCACACCTTACGCTGCACAGATGGCTGCGGAAACAGCAGCAAAGGCAGCAATGGAGCATGGTTTGAAGAGCATAGAAGTATACGTAAAGGGACCCGGTGCGGGCAGAGAGGCAGCTATCCGTGCACTTCAGGCTGCGGGACTTGATATCAACATGATTAAGGACGTAACGCCTATTCCGCATAACGGATGCCGTCCTCCGAAGAGAAGACGTGTATGATGCGTGGTTTGTGTTTCGGACACAAAAAACTGTTGTAAGATAACAAAGGTGCCGGAGATGGTTTAAACCGGCGAGATTAATAACGGAGGTGTAGAGAATACATGGCTAGATATACTGGCGCAGTGTGCCGTCTTTGCCGCAGAGAGGGACAGAAGCTTTTCCTCAAAGGACAGAGATGCTATACTGATAAATGTTCGGTAAAAAGAGGAACACCCGGTCAGCACGGTCAGAGCAGACGCAAGCTTTCCGAGTACGGTGTTCAGTTTCGAGAGAAACAGAAGGCAAAGAGATATTATGGTGTATTAGAGAGCCAGTTCAGAAAGTATTTTGAAATGGCAAATAAAATGAAGGGCGTTACCGGTGATAACTTGCTCACAATACTTGAGAGCAGACTGGACAACGTAATATACCGCCTCGGCTTTGGTACATCGAGAGCCGAAGCAAGACAGCTCGTTTTGCACGGTCATTTCAATGTAAACGGCAAGAGAGTTGATATTCCTTCATACCTTGTATCGCCCGGCGATGTTATTTCAATTCGTGAAGGTTCAAAGGGTTCGGCAAAGATTAAAGAAGTTCTTGAAATGACTGAATCCAAGCTCGTTCCCGATTGGCTTGAGCTGAACCGTGACGCACTTGAGGCAAAGGTTGTATCTCTGGCAACAAGAGAGCATATTGACCTGCCTATAGAGGAGCATTTAATCGTCGAGTTGTACTCCAAATAATAGCTTGATAATACATCTTGTGTTTATTAGGAGCAAGGTATTTTGGCCCAACAGGGCAAGGAGGGATATTGCATGATAGAGATGGAAAAACCCAGAGTGGAATGTATAGAGATGCGTGAAGAGGCTCATTACGGAAAATTCGTGGTAGAGCCTTTGGAGCGCGGTTATGGAACAACCCTCGGAAATTCTCTCAGAAGAATATTGCTATCTTCTCTTCCGGGCGCTGCCGTAAATTCTATCAAGATTGACGGCGTGCTGCATGAGTTTTCGGTAATCCCCGGCGTAAAAGAGGATGTTACTGAGCTTGTGCTGAACATAAAGGGAATTGCTGCAAAAATTCACAGCGATGAACCCAAGCTGGTTACTATTGATGCGCAGGGACCGTGTGTTGTAACGGCAGGCGACATTAAAACCGATGCTGACGTCGAAATATTAAATCCCGATTTGTACATTGCTACTCTCGGAGAGGGCGCAAAGCTCTATATAGAGCTTTCGATGTCGAAGGGCAGAGGCTATGTGTCGGCAGAGAAAAACCGTGAAAATGCACAGCAGCAGATTATCGGTGTGATACCGGTAGACTCGATTTTTACTCCCGTAAAAAAGGTTAACTATAAGGTTGAGCCGGCGCGCGTAGGTGCGGCATATGATTTTGACAAGCTTACGATTGAAGTTTGGACAAACGGAACGCTGAAGCCGAATGAGGCGATAAGCCTTGCGGCGAAAATCATGAGTGAGCATTTGTCGCTGTTTATCGATTTGTCAGACAGTGCAAAGAACGTTGAAGTCATGGTTGAGAAGGAAGAAAGCAAAAAAGAAAAAGTGCTTGAAATGACGATTGAGGATCTTGATTTATCAGTTCGTTCTTATAACTGCTTAAAGCGTGCAGGTATCAACACAGTTGAGGACCTTGCAAATAAGACGGAAGAGGACATGATGAAGGTTCGCAACCTCGGAAGAAAGTCACTTGAAGAAGTAATCCATAAGCTGGAGTCTTTAAATCTGGCGCTTCGCAGAGAAGACGACTGATAAAAGACTTAACAAATACGGTATTTTGAGTCAAAGGAGGTTTGGTTATGCCGGGAACAAGAAAATTAGGTCGTCCGACCGACCAGAGAAGGGCAATGCTTCGCAACCTTGTTACAAGCTTTTTGGAAACAGGACGCATTGAAACAACGGTGACACGTGCAAAGGAAACAAGAAGCATGGCTGAGAAGATGATTACGCTTGCAAAAGAGAACACGCTTCATTCAAGACGTCAGGCTCTTGCATTTATAACAAAGGAAGCAGTTGTTGCAAAGCTTTTCAGTGAAATCGGCCCCAAATATGCCGACAGAAACGGCGGCTATACAAGAATAATGAGAATAGGACCGCGCCGCGGCGACGCAGCTGAGATGGCTATTCTGGAGCTTGTATAATTTAAAAATATGCGGTGAACCGCAGTAAATAAATCAAAAAGCGTCTATATTTTAATATAGACGCTTTTTTGCGCTCATAATTAAACCGAGAAGGACAGATTAAACCGGAAGGAACAGGCGCGCCGCGTTTGCGGTGATAAAGCAGATTATAATTCCCGTAACCGTGGGTATCAGAAATGCTGCGGCAGTCCATTTAAATGAGCCGGTTTCTTTATAAATGGTGATACATGTTGTTGCACATGGGAAATGCATAAGTGAAAAAAGCATTGTGCACACGGCGGTGAGCCATGTCCAGCCGTTCGCAGTAAGCAGCGTATGCAGCTCCCACACAGAACTCATATCCGTTATCGTGCCGCCTGCCATATAGCTCATAATTATAATCGGCATAACAATTTCGTTTGCGGGCAGACCGAGTATAAATGCTGTGAGTATAACGCCGTCAAGACCGAGCAGTCTTGCAAACGGATCCAGAAAACCGCTGCATATTGCAAGAATGCTTGAACCGTCTATGTATGTGTTTGCCATGAGCCATATGAACAATCCTGCCGGAGCCGCAACTGCTGCTGCACGGCCGAGAACAAACAGCGTTCTGTCAAACACGGAACGAACAATTACCTTGCCGACTTGGGGGACACGGTACGGCGGAAGTTCAAGGGCAAATGATGACGGCATGCCTTTCAAAAGTGTTCCCGACAGCAGCCGCGATACTATAAGCGTCATTGCAACGCCAAAAACTATAACGGCTGTGAGAATTAGTGTTGACACAAGCGACTGACAAAAACCTGCCGCAACAGTTCCCGTAAAAAACATTGTGATTATGCTGATTAGCGTCGGGAAGCGTCCGTTACATGGGACAAAGTTGTTCGTCAGTATCGCAATAAGGCGTTCCCGCGGAGAATCTATTATGCGGCAGCCCGTTACTCCGCATGCATTGCACCCAAACCCCATACACATGTAAATGGAAATTTAAGATACATTAAAAGCCATAACAGTTGTATTGCCATTCAAGTTTTAAGTCTTTGAATATTAAAAGAAGTTTGTTGTTAATTGCTTAATTGTGATTGATAATGAGCTTCTTTTAATATTTAAGGATATTTTATATTACAATACTAAAACCGCTGCCATACCTAAAATAACAAGCCTTAAAACGATGATTTCATTGGCATAATACCACAACGAAAGGAGAAATGAATGGATACTATAAATAAGAATGAATTGATTGACAGAATATCCGCAAAACTCAACAAAGAGCGTATTGTAGTCGGTGGCAATAAATTTGCATACAAGAAAAAATACCACTTGAAATACTCTGAAGCCATTATCAGAAAAGTAGTAGATGCTTTTTGGGCTGTTGTAGCCGATACCATAGCTGACGGAGATAAAATATCAATTCAAAACTACATGACGATATACCCAAAGTAGCATGCCGCATAGAGGTTTGTCATATGTCGGAACAAGCGTGTCAATAATTCTCGATCGCATAAATATCTTTGTCCTCTGCAAAATATGACGATACACCAACCCAGGCACATAGAAACGGCACGGTATAAAACTGTGCCGTTTCTTATAAG
>CAKSHB010000062.1 GCA_934456295.1 uncultured Clostridia bacterium
GTATATTGATACAGTGATTTCGTTGTCTGCTGCCGTTGCGTCAGACTTAACTACATATGTATCTCCCAGTATTGTAAGAATATCGCCCTTTACAAGCGTACCCGTCACGGCTGCAGCGGAAAGCGTGAGGTTTGTTGCTCCTGCGCTTGTTGACGCTTTCGGCTTCACTGCCGCGCTGAGCGTACCTTTTTTGTGAGTTTTTATTGCCTGGCTCATATAGTTGTCAAGACCGAACACACGGCCGATAGAGCCTTCGCGCAATGCCTGTGTGGTTCCGGACTTCTCGGCATTTACGATAGCGTCTATGGTTGTGAATTTTGCGTCTGCCTCGGTATCCCAAATTGCTTTTCTGTCTGATGTAGGCACTTTATTTGCGTTAAGCGCTTTTCTTACTGCCGCAAGGTCCGTAAGAGCCGACGGGGTAGTCCCTGCCTTGCCCGATACATACGGAATATCCTTGTACAGTTCAAGACCGTCACTGTTAATCTTCTGTGCCAAAGCTTCGGCGGCCGGTATAACAAAAAGCCTGTTAAGATCGTCAACGTTCACAACTCTTTCAATCGCTCCGAACTCCACATCTACCGTGGCAAGCTTGTCAAGACTTACCTCTACCGACTGCTCTTTGATATTCTGCGGTGTTGTTCCCGCGCTTTCGTCAAATTCCTCCGCCGTAAGCACAACAGGCTTTTTAACCTGTATTTTTGCGCCTTTTCCGGCTACAAAGTCGTTTGAATAATCCTTATGTATCAAATTCGGAAACACAAGGTTTTCAATAAGTCTCGGAAGCGTCTGGCGCGCTATTTCTTTTACACTGATAAATTCATTTCCCATTAATAATCACTCCTGTTATTTTTTTATAGTTGATGCATAATACTCTTCGTCCGACATAGCATTATAGTCGGGAGTTCCTGATGTACCGCCGCGCGGTGCTTTGCCTTTTAGCCTTTCGTTTACAGCCTTTTCCACTGCGGCTCCGAAAGCCTTTGTAACTGCCTCCATGCTTTTTTTGCAACTGTCGGCATCGGCATAATTAAGCGTGTCGGCAAGCTCTGACGGAAAACCGTTTTCGGCAAGCTGTTCCTTTGCCTCCGCTTTAAGCTCGCGTTTGGTTACCTCGGCAAGACGTGCATTGTAATCTGCTTCCTGTTTTTCGCGTTCAAACTTTGCCTTTTCATCAGCAGACATTTTGGCAAGCTTTGCAGCCTCTTTGATTTTACTGCTGACAGTTTCCTCGACGGTTTCATTCCACTTCGATTTTGCGGTTTCAACCGCCTTTGATACACGCCTGTCAAACTCTGCCTGATATGCTTTATCCGAAAGTATATCATCAAAGGTTTTTGGCTCGGCTCCTGCCGGTGTTCCCTCTGCAGTGCCCGGTACTTCATTTGTTTTTGTTTCTTCTGACATTTTATTTGCTCCTTTCGCCCGGTACGTTCAATGCCCATACCGTTCATGTTTTTGCCCGTTGCGTTCATATGCCCGCACCGTTCATTTTTGTATAAAAAATAAGCCTGTTTAACGTCTGTGCTCAAAGACGGTATATTTGATTTTACACATTATCACCTCTTTTGGGTATAAAAATACCGCCTACCTGTGTAAGCGGTTTATATTTGTATTTAATACTACAAATCACTATACGGACACTTAGAACATATTTCTCTCGCCCGTTCAATATCTTTTATTTCTGAAAATTCTTTTACTGATGATACCTTAAATGAACGATTTAAGCAATTTAGGGAGTCGTAACACAAATCAACATCTATCTTTCTGCCATAGACGGGACAATAATGCGGATTGTCATAATCTAAATTTTTATTTGACATATTTTTTGCAAACCTCCAATACTTTCATATCATTTCATCACTTCAGCTATTGTTACGCAAACAGTTTAATTTTGATTATATAGCTGATCGTATAATCGCTGCAATTTTAATCCAATCTCATTGAGAGAATAGTCCGGATTAAAGCCTATTTCCAATATTTTGTCATCTAAAACATCTAAAACATCATCTATAGCATTTTGAAGTTCTTTTTTGTCAATATACTTAATAAAAAGTTGGTATTGTTCATTTGTAATTTTTATCATCGTGCTATTTTCCCTTTCCGCGAGGATTGGTTTGTATCAATATACCGGTTTTCGGATTAACAGATACAAAGCATTTGTCCCCTACAAATTTTTGACTTTTTTCATTCTGTCTATCTTCAACATCTTTAAGCTTAACCGGGTGTTCTAATGCCTGTTTTGAATTTTCAACCGATACACCGCTTCTCTTTTGCTCAATAGAACCTATTGTGCGTGCTATAAAGTGATTGGATTTCCCTGTTATGGTAATACCGTTTTGGGTTGTTATCCCAACAAGCGTCTTGTCTATTTCTCGACTTGTTGTCTTATACAGTTCAAAATCCGCAAGCGGTGTAAGTTCACCGATTTGAATTGCTCGCTTATAGCTTTTAAGCATATTCCACTCTATACTATTATTATACTTCAACTGCTGGAATTTGTCAAAGGACTTAGGCAGATTTTTGGAGCCGAGAACATCTTTGTAATTCTCATACTGACGCTTGTCTTTAGCATAATTAAGCACCTTTTTGCGCTCGGTATTCCATGTGTCTTTGCCGTAACGTTCATCTATGCTTTTTTTCCACTGCTCATATGTCATATCAGCAGGTACTTTATAATTCTTGCCGGTTATCGGATCGCGTGCTGTACGTTTCAAATTTTCTTTTGTCAAACCGTCAATTACTGCTACCGTTGTCGAACGGCACCACGGATGCAGAGGCGGTATATTTTCGCCCGGCACACCGTCTGATACGTTAAACTCCTTGCCGTCCATTGAGGCACATATTTCACTTGTACGCATGTCAAGCACTGCGACAAACTGAAATTTCTTAATCCCGGCTTTTTTATAGCTTTCAAGCTCTGCACTGTTTGCTATATATGTACTTTCGGTATGGACAAGCCGCCGCGCCTCCATAGCGCCTGCCGACATTATGCTTTCAATCTCTTTTGCCGTATCCCGATAGCTTCTGCCCGACATAAAGCCCACAAGTAGCTCCTTCTTTACCGCCTTATTTATCCTGTCCGCCCTGCCCCATATTCTTTCCGAAAACAGTTTTCCGCTCCAGTTACGGTCCAATATTTCAACTATTCTTGAAACAGGCATTTTTGCAAAGGAAAAGGACATCCCAACATCTTTCTGAATGTCAAACATTACGCGGTGATATGCTTCATCGGCAAGGTCGACGTAATGTACCTTTGTAACGTTTTGTTCAAACTGAGCGAGTTTTGCCGTCTGTACATCTATATCCTTTTGCAGAAGTTCAAAGCGGCGTATACGGTGTGCATATGCCGGAGCGTTGATTATATTTAATAATTTCTGCTTTTTTTCCGGATCCTTTATCAGTTTAACGGCTTCTTTCAGATCTTCAAGAGTTTTTTTATCCGTCACGGAATTTAAAAGCTTTATCGCCTCCGCTTCGCTCAAATTCCCCTCGGTTGAAAAAGTATTGAATATTTTTTTAATTTCTTTGTTAATCCAATGTGTTGAATTAATATATGCTTTTGCAACATCGCCGGAAACGTTATCCGCCTGCCGGTGATAGTGCGCCATCCGCCCGGCAGCTCTTTTTTTCCAGTATTCCGGATTATTCTTCATATCCGTCACCGTGCGTCAGATTGTCAGGTACACCGAATCTTGCATTTTCAAAATCGGTATTTTCTGCCTTTTCTTCTTTAAGCAGCTTCATTGCTCCCTTAGCGTCCTTTATAAACGGCAAAAGCGGCAAGAGAAGCTCCGAAGGCACAATGCCGTCCAACTGGCTTACCACGCTTGCAATATCATTTACATTTTTAGGCAATCCGCGTGTAAAAGTCAGTTCCACATTGCCGAACGGTTTGCCGCCTTTCATTATGTTGATTGCATCATAAAGCTCGATTCTTCTTTTTGCTCCTGCTCTGAAAAACCGCTCTTTGATTTTAACTATCATTTCAAGCCCCAAAAGCTTGTACTCCATAGCCACACCGGAGGAATTGCCTGCAAAATTTTCATCACTCAGACACGGCACATTCGCAAATTTGTGTATATCCTGCTCAAGTGCCTTTTTTAGTATTTCAACACCGTTTTCGTCAAATGTGCGCGTAAGGTATCTCGCGTCTGACTGCTCCGGCAAAGACAGAATTTTATTTTCTCTGAGAGTACGCTTAGTTTCATTTTCCTCTGCCGGTGTATCTCCCAGACCGGCATTAATAAGCAATAAAATAGCGTCTACAAATTGCTCCTTATCATTTACCCTGTCGCTTGCAAGTAAATTATATGCATCTATCAGGCTTATTACCTGTTCATAATCTCCCTGCTGCTCCCTGTTGTTTGAATACTCAATAATCGGTATACCGTTAAACACATTTTCTTCTTCATGTTCAACAAATGCGGCCGCGAATGAAGTATCAGTCTTATACACAGTACATCTATCATCAGTGTATGCGTATATCCTGTATCCTGTGTGATTTCCGTCGGCATCATATACGGAATAGTAATATATGCCAAACAACGGCTTATGAGCCATACTGTCACTATACACCAAAAATGCATTTTGCGGAGTAACGGTGCAGCTCCTGGGCGTTGCAATATTATCATCGGACATATACATCAACTCATATGCTTTGCCGAATTTTGCCATATCCGTCCCAAGCTCTAAATCAACTCTTTCAATATCTGTCAAGTCGAACCATTGATGCAGTACTTTTGCATTATCTCCGCTGTATGTTATGGGATTACCGACAAAATAACCCGTAGCCGTATCAGCAATTTCTTTTGCGTGATTACACACAATTTTGTTGTTTGGCGCATTGTCATCACGTTTTTTCCGTTGTAAAATATTATGCTCACCGCGATAGTATCTTTCAAGTTTGTTGAATCTCGGCTGTTCTTTTATATGCCTCATTACAAATTTCCGCACTATGTCAAAGGGCACCGGGCCGGGCATGTTTTCTGTATCAATCATATACATTTTTCATCTCTCCTTATCACAATCCGAAGTCTGACCTCGAATATACCTTTATCTTCTTTTTGCCAAGTATTTTTTCGGCTATTCCCGTTGTTGCGTCGGGGGCATCGTCATGTTCGTTTTTGCCCTCTTTCTGATAGCGTGTCATAGCGTCGTAATACTCAGGAAATCTGTCACGCCAGTTTGAGGGAAAGTATACATGTTCCATAATCCATGTACTGTTAGACAGTATCCGCGCTTGTTTATTAAGCGACTGAAAAAACGGCGCTATTTTGCATTTATTTGATTTATATTTTTCTTTGAGTATTGTTCCTACGTTTCTTGCAAAGCCTCTGCCTCCGTTGTTTGATTCAATATCTGCTACATTCACCCCGTCTTCGTAAAGCATTGCCGCAACCGCAGGTTCGGTTATCTCCATTCCGTCTTTGGTATAAATTATATTAATTATATATGCTTCTTTGTTGTACTCCACATAATCGATGCTGCACAGATAATCATTGCCGGTATCTGCAGTATCTGTATAATTTTTCACTGCTGTATAAAGCGGATTGCCGTTTTCGTCTGCCGGAAGAGCAGTATATGTTTTAATATTTGTGTAAAGCCTGCCTTTAATATCTATCGGATTTTGCTGGTAGTTTGCTTCGGCTATCTCTATCCCCATTGCCCGTCGCTTGTTTTCATATGATTCTGCCGAAAGAATTTCATCACATAGCATTGAACCGTTAGGCTGTACCGCCCGGTACACTATTTTTTTTAATTTGTCCGGATACAGTTTTTCATAATGATCTATTGCTCTTCCTGCAAGATCAAGGCTATGCCAGCGCGTCATAACTATTATAATTTTTCCGCCCTCTTCAAGTCTTGAAAGCATCGTATCTGTAAACCAAGTCCAGTGCTTTTCAAGTATGGCAGCATTATTCGCCTCATATGCCGATTTTATTAAATCGTCTATAATAAGCAGCGTAGCTCCGAATCCTGTAGCAGTTCCTCCGGGTGAAGTAGCAAGATAGTTGTTGTAACCGTCCTCCAGGGACCACATATTCATTGCACCGTCACCGCGTTTGATTCGTGTATTTGGAAATATATCGGAGTACACAATCTTGTCAGCATCGCCCTTTTGCGTGGTTATGGTATCGCGCACGTTTTTTGAAAAGGTGCTTGAGAGTATTTCGTTGTATGAACCTGTCATTATCTTTTGCGTGTGGTCATTACCGAGCACCCATTCAACAAAGCATCCCACTGTGCGCGATTTTCCGTGACGGGGAGGCATATTCACTATAAGAACACTGTTATCGCTATGCAGAAACTCCTGTAAATCATTGCAAAAGTGTACAAGAAAACCCCTGCTCCTTTTGTAGAAGTCCGGGGCTTTGAGATTGCAATATTCAAAAAAATCTTTCCGCGCAAGCGCTTTTTTTATTTCAAGATAATTAACCTGTTTCATTTTCACACATCTTTGCAAGCGTTCGCAGTTCATCAGCTGTAAGCTCATCATAAGAATTTTTTACATTTCCGCTGAATTCAACCTTATCGGAAGATTTATAACCCGCACGGTCAAGAATATCCTTTGAAACCATATATCTTACATTTTCAGATTCTGCATCAAGTAATTTCACCTGTGTTTGATATGCTTTAGCCGCAAGTGTCTGAATACCCACACGCATAAGCCTATTATATTCATCCATAAATTCGGCATCTTTTTTCCAGTTACAAACTGTTTGCTCGGTTTTTTTAATTTGCTGTGCAATTTCTTTTTGAGTCAGGTTTCCCTGAAGCATCAATTTTAAGCACTCTCTCTGCACTTTCTTTAACAACGTCATCACCTCCGCAAAAATTAAAAAAAATTAAAATATCAAAAAAATTACATTCTTATTGAAAATGTATTACCCTCCAACCCAACCGCCGACTATTCGCGTTCGACACTAAACTCATGATACAAGTATAACAGAAAAATTTTTCCCACTGTGGGCGACTTTAAAAATTTTTGAAATATTTTCTATGTGATAAACAGCATTTTTTTAGCAACTGCGTATATAAATCTTTGTTTGTAGGTTCGATACGTCCGTTCGTCTGCGTCTATAGGGTATCTCCACCCGTACAGCACATTATTCCATACTCCTTTTCTGTAGCACTCAGGTATTTGTTTAAGTGCGTTTTCGACTGCATCTGTTTTTGTACTTATTCCTGAAAGGATTACAGC
This sequence comes from uncultured Clostridia bacterium, assembly GCA_934456295.1. Taxonomy (GTDB): domain Bacteria; phylum Bacillota; class Clostridia; order UBA1381; family UMGS1253; genus Aphodoplasma. Next base: position 7,205 of record CAKSHB010000062.1, read on the forward strand.
TTTGTTTTCGGCGGGGCGGCCGACGCCTCCGCTGCCCTTCGGCTGACCGTCGCATGGCATTGACGAAGCATACAGCAGTTGATTGTATTCATCCTTCAGCCTTTCGTAATCACGGATAAGATACAGCGTCTGCATATACACATTATGCGGCAGTAAATACGGATTTTTCTTTTTGCGCTGATAATTTCTCATTTGTCTGCACCCCGTTTCCATTTGCAAAGACCTATAATGCAGGTTACCCCATTGAACAAATACAAAAGCGCCTGCGCCCGCATGCCGTTCATGAAATTGTATGTACACCAAAAAGAGTTTGTAACAAGCCAAACCCAAAAACACCAGCGCTTTTGTAAACTGTTCGCCACCGTGCCGGCTATTGATAAAGCTGTGACTATGTACGC
>CAKSHB010000063.1 GCA_934456295.1 uncultured Clostridia bacterium
GAATAAGATACATATTTCCCGGCAAAAGGCTGATTTTCTCATTTTTCAGCGTTATTTCTCCGCTGCCGCATGTGACATAATACAGCCGCGAAAACGGTGAACACACATATGACGAGTTCCACGTTTCATCCGCACATGCGTACCCGCTGTCTGTTATACTTATTTTATACTGTTCAAAAATTTTTTGCGTATATGTCGCCTTTTTTATATCCATACAAATTCTCCGTAAATATATCTCCGCCGCAAATTGTGTATAAAATTCTTATACCAAAATGTCCATATTTTGAGTCTGAAACTCAATTGTATTGTTCTTTTTAAAATGATATACTTTATACAGCCGCAAAACCGCAAAAACTATTAGTTTTAAAATTTTATACGGCAAAACTTCACATGTATCAATTATAACTTAATCCGATAAAAAAATCAACATAATACCAAAAGTTTAATATTATATTTTAATTTGGGAGGAAGAAAAAATGTTAAAACCGAAAATAGGCATAAGACCTGTAATCGACGGACGCTGGGGCGGCGTCAGAGAAAACCTCGAAGAAAAAACCATGAATATGGCAAAAGCTGCGGCGCAGCTCATTTCTTCAAATCTCCGATACCATGACGGTTCGGCGGCAGAATGTGTAATCGGCTGTACAACAATCGGCGGCGGTGCCGAGGCGGCAAAAGTTGCCGAGCAGTTTGCCGGCGAAAATGTTGTTGCGACGCTTTCCGTTACACCATGCTGGTGCTATGGCAGCGAAACCATGGATTTGGACCCGAACACGATTAAAGCCGTTTGGGGCTTTAACGGAACGGAGCGCCCCGGAGCGGTTTATCTTGCGGCGGCAATGGCTGCACATGCACAACGAGGACTTCCTGCTTTTTCGATATACGGTCATGATGTGCAGGACGCCTCCGACAACATAATTTTGCCCGATGTTGCCGAAAAAATTCTGCGTTTTGCCCGCGGTGCGCTCGCTGTCGGTCAGATGAAAAACAAAGCATATGTAAACATAGGCGGTATCGCTATGGGTATTGCAGGCTCATACTGTGACGCGGATTTCATGCAGAAATATCTCGGACTTCGCGCAGAATGGGTTGATTTGACAGAGGTTCTCAGAAGAATTACCCTGGAAATTTTTGATAAAGCGGAATATGAAAAGGCACTTTCATGGATTAAAATAAACTGCAAGGAAGGCTTTGATAAAAATTTGGACAAAAACTTCCCCGACATAATCAGGAAGTCAAAAGTCATCAGCGCCGACAAAGACTGGGAATTTATAGCCAAATTTACGATAATCGTCAGAGATATTCTCTTCGGCAATCCCAAGCTCGGCGAAATGGGCTGGCATGAGGAGGCTCTCGGAAGAAACGGTATCGCCGGCGGTTTCCAGGGGCAGAGAATGTGGACAGACTGGCTGCCGAACGGCGACTTCACCGAGGCAATTATGGCATCGTCATTTGACTGGAACGGCAAAAAAGCTCCGTTTGCGTTTGCAACCGAAAACGATACTCTAAACGGCATATCAATGCTTTTTGCAACTCTTCTCACAGGCAAAGCTCCGTGTTTCCATGACGTAAGAACATATTGGTCACCCGAGGCTGTTGAAAGAGTATGCAAAAAACCACTTTCGGGAACTGCGGCAAACGGCATTATCCATCTTATAAATTCCGGCGCAACGGCGCTTGACTGCACAGGCGCCTCAAAAGACGCAAACGGCTGCGGAACTATAAAAGAATGGTGGAACATGACCGATTACGACATAAGCGCATGCCTTGAAGCAGCCGACTGGTGCCGTGCGGACTATGAATATTTCCGCGGCGGCGGTTTTTCGTCACACTTTAAAACTGAGGCGGAAATGCCTGTTACAATGATAAGAGTAAATCTTATAGACGGCATTGGTCCGACAATTCAGATTGCGGAGGGGTATACTGTCGTGCTTGATGACAAAATACATAATGCTCTTGACAAGAGAACCGACCCGACATGGCCGACAACATGGTTTGCGCCAATTCTTACGGGCAAAGGCGCCTTTACCGATGTATACTCGGTTATGGCAAACTGGGGTGCAAACCACGGCGTAACCGTACACGGTCATATCGGCGCCGATTTGATAACGCTTGCCTCAATGCTCCGCATTCCCGTGTCAATCCACAATGTTGCCGAAGAAAAAATCTACAGACCCCATTCATGGGCATCATTCGGCAAAGGCGAAGATTCGATTTCGACCGATTACCGTGCTTGCAGCGCATATGGTCCGATATATAAATAAAATTAGAAATTTTCCAAAATCAAAAAGCTGCACATCATTTTCAAAAAACGCTGTGCAGCTTTTTTTATATTTTTATAGAAAACCTCAATGCAGTATATTCAGTCTGTTTGCCGCAGTTTTTGCCTCGCCTCTGCGGCTCACGCCCAACTTTTGCAGAATATGGCTGACATAGCTCTTTACCGTAGCAAGCCGTATGTTTAATATCTCCCCTATTTCGGAGTTGCTTTTGTCGGCACACAAAAGCCTTAACACCTGCATTTCCGCCTCTGTCAGCTTATCAAAATCGTGGTTTTTCGGTTTCATAAAGTCCGGATAATACACTCCGTACCTTCTTGATGTCTTAATCGTTTTTGAAAGAAATGAGGATTTTTTTATGCCCGCAAGTTCCTCAAGCATGGGCAAAACCGCAGTTCCGTACATGCCCAAGGTGAGCACAAAGCCGTATTTTTCCGCAATTTCCGCCGCTGAAGCAATATCCTCTCTCCATGTTTCCTCACCAAGTCCGCGTTTTTCCAGTGTAAAAGCGCCTTCACCGGAACTGAATAAGTCAGCCCAATGTCATTCCGCGTGTCAGGAAAATAAACCGCCTGTGCGGATTGTCACGTATAATCTCACATAATCTTTCCTGTTTCTCCCGATTTTGCAGTATTTGCAATCAGTCGACAAGCAGAACCTCCCATTTGTCATTTGCCGAAATTACTTCAAATTCAATTTCCTCCGCCAAAAGTTTAAACATTTTATGAAAAACAGCAGAATAATACTGTTTGGTGCGTCATGCGGATTTGGAAAAACAACGGTTGCAAAGGAGCTTTTGAGAAACAGCAAAGCAGATACATACGAAGTTTTTTACTATATCTGATTTTATTGCTGCCTTTCGGTTCAAAAAAATCACCTCACGCCGTATCTTCAAAAATTCAACAGGTACACCCCGCCGGATTTTTGTTTTCAGCCGTTTTCCACGTCACTTTTTACCGATTTCAGATACTCTTTCACTGACAGATACACTCCGGCACTCCAACCCATCATCTGCGGCATCTCATACTCATTTCTGACATCAATATTTCCGTCCTTGACGTTATATTTTTCCCATATGCCGCCCGTTTCTTCAAACACTTTGTCAACAAGGCGGATATATTTTTTCGCAATCCTTACGGCCTCATCTTTATACCCATAGTTATCAAGTCCGATAATTGCTATATACTGCAAGCATGCCCAACCGTTCGGATAGTCCCACTGATATGTCCCCGGCATGTCGTTCTTTTCGCATGTATACATGCCGTACTCCGCCTCGAGACGGCTCAGATTTTCCACGGTTGCTTTTGCACATTCCTCTGAGGCAAGCTTTGCATACATAGGATAAAAAGACGCCACAGAAAAAACCGTTCCCGTTTTATTCTTTTTAAAGTTATAATCCATAAGCATGCCTTGCTCATTTTTCATGTGCTTTTCCATGAGAGCTTTTCGTTTTTCGGTTTTCTGCGCCCATTCGTCCGCTCTGCCGTTATTCAGCTCCTCCGAAAAATACTGCATATTTTTTTCCATCATATACATCAGTGAGTTGAGGTCAACAGGTGCATAATTATACGCTTCAAATTCCCATCTCGGGTTACAGTCCCAGCCGCTTTCACAGTTTGCGACCAGGTGCTTTGCGCGCTCAAGCTCACTTTTTTCCTGCGGTATATATGAAATTCTGTCATTTAAGGTTATCTTCTCTGCTGTATAATCCCCTGCATAAATATTAAGCCCCGACGGCGATATTCTTTCCGTCATCCAGAAGTGATACTCTTTCTCCAGCGCCGTATATGCCCCATACAGCCAAACCTTATCTTTATAATGTTCATACACATTTTTAACCATTTCCGACAAAAACGGCGGCTGAGACCTGCCTGTGTAATATGTTCTGTTGCCGTTCGGCATATGCCCGTATTTCATTACAAGATACAGCATATCGTCCGTATTGTACTTCGACTGATAGTTCATACCGCTGCAGTCAAGCCCGAGATTTGTAAAATATGTATCCCAATAGTATATCTCGTCAAAGTACCCCACAGACGGCACCGTATAAGGATACGGCAGCCCGATAAGCGTACCGTCGTCAGTCATATTTTCCTTAATGCACTTTTTCCAGTTGTTTTGTATGTACTCTTCTGTCCTGTTCATTTATCATTCCTCCGTGTATGTGTATTATATATCCTTACTCCGTCTTTGTCAAGAAATATCCCCTTGCGGCATTGTCCCGTACGCCCATACATCTGTCATACATGTCCGCATTGCACAAAAAACTGCGTATTTGCTTTTCAATCTTGATTTTCTCTATGCGCTTTGATATAATTATATTGCGTATATGCCCTTATATCAAACCATATGCGCAAAAAATATATAAGGATGTTGCACATGTATGCCGATATAAGCAAAAATATACATTTTAATCTGCCGTTTCTTCCCACAACCATAGGTTACTTTGACAGTCAGGCGCGCGTTGAACGCCCTAAGGGTTTTGAGTTTTGCCAGTTTATATGGGTAACCGACGGCGAAGGCATTTTTCATGTTGGCGGAATTTCAAAAAAGCTTACGAAAAACATGGGCTTTTTTTCAGATAAAAATATCCCCCACTCCTATCACAGTTCCGCCGGCGTCTTTTCAACCATGTGGGTAACCTTTTTCGATGCTGCCGAGTTGCTTTCATACTATAATGCCAATTCTTACTTCTTTTTTGATGTGCCCGATTTTTTATCGGGTTCGACAATGCAGCTTATACGAAGCTGTGAGGCAACTGCCTCTGCCGCACTGCGTTCATCTTACGGTTATTCATGGACTGTTGCTCTTATGGAAACACTGTTTCAAAAAGCGCTGTCGCCCGAAAAGAAGGTTACTGCATTTTTGGAAAAAAATTTTGACAAGCCTGTCACTCTTGACACAATTGCCGAACATATAAACTCCGATAAGTACACGCTGTGCCGCAATTACATGAAAAACACCGGCATGACGGTTATGCAGGCTCTTAAACAAATCCGTATTCAGAAGGCAAAAAGCTTTCTGCTATACAGCACATGCTCCGTTGAACAAATCGGCATTATGTGCGGCTTTGAAAGTCCGAGCTACTTTATAAAGGTTTTTCGCGAACAAACAGGCATGACTCCGCGCAGCTACCGTACCAAAAGCATGTAAGCTCTGTACGTGCTGTGTTTGAACTTTTTTTGTGTCAAATCCTTTTTGCATAAATATAATCTTAATAAAAATATATTTTCAACAAAAACGACCTTTGAAACCGAGCTTTAAAACCCGAAATTCAAAGGCCGTTTTTATTTACTTATTCGTATTTATTACTTTTTGATAAATACTATTTCCGTAACTGAGTTCCAATCGTTTGTTGTGTTACCCTGTCCGATATATTTTACATATTTTGCCTTAACTCCGCCAAGGTCATAATCCTCAAGTTTGTCAGTCGTTCCGCTTGACTTACCGCCCGAGATTACGGTTGTATAGTTTACACCGTCCTCAGATACAGCTATATCAAAACCATATACTCGGCTTCCGCCGTTGTAGTATGAAAGTTTTACCTTATCAAGCGAATATACCTGGTCAAACTCATATATGCCCCATGCTTCTCCGCCCTTGCCGGAAGCTGCCCAGCGAGTCGAATAGTCAACGTCAAGGCTATTCTGAATTGTATTTCCGGCGCCGTCGTCGCCGCTCTGTGTAGCATTCTGAACTGCGATTACGTTCGGCAAATCCCATTTCTTTATAACAAATTTGCCCGAAATTTCAACGCGCTCTGCATCGGCATTCCAGTTAACTATTGCACCGAGTGTTTCCGATACAAATCTTACCGGAATTACAAATCTTCCGTTGATTATCATTGCCGGCACATCGATTTCAACAGGCTCATCATTTACATAAACGGTTTTCTGATTCTCCGTTATTTTAATTATCGTTTCCTTGCCCTTTACAGCCGCCTTAACTGTTGCGGTTGCAGTTGCTTCGTCCCAGCTTACCTCAGCGCTCATAGCCTCAAGCAACGCACGCATGGGAACGAGAGTTCTGTCATCGATAATCGTGGGAGGAACATCTGAATACAGATAATTGCCGTTAAAGAACAGCGATACGCCTTCAACATACGGTTTTCCGCTGTCAGTGAACTTCTTATCCTTATCCGTTCCGGCATATGTAAGCTCATAGCTGCCCGCAGGTGCAGTAAAGTATATGATACCGCCATCCTCCGATGCAACCTGTGTGCCCATATCCGTTCCGTTTACCTTAATGCCCCATGTTCCTGCCTCAAGACCTGCAACGTTAACCTTCAGCTCAGCATCGTCGCCCGGTACCGTAAAGCTTACAGCGTCCTTTGTGCGCGCTTTGTTTTTATTAAACATTGCAACTCTGTTAAAGATTTTTGCACCCGCAAAGCTGTCTGTTTCGATAAGCTGTGCCTTTTCAAGCGCCAAATCCTTATCGGCATCGTTTACATACATAACGTTAAGCATGTAGTCGGTTGTGCCTGTCTTTTTGGGTGAAATTTCAATTCTGCCCCAGCCTTCTTCAAGTGCACTATCGGATGCCGGCGCTTTAAGAGCATAGTTTATGTCGCCCATCCAAAATTCTCTATCCGTTCCGCCAATCTTTTCGATATTAGCATTTGCCGGCAGAAGCGTCTGGTTTGTAAGCATACCGTTGTAACCGTCAACATTGTTTACTATTTTTGATACATTTCCTTCAACAGAAGGCTCCTGCTGCATATGAATCATAAACTTCTTTGCATAACCGGCTTTGTCTGTTGTAATCTTATCGAATACTACAAACGCCGCAGGGTGATCGGCATCGTCAAGAGGCATAAACAGCATTGAACGCAGCGCCTCTTTTGTATTGTCATAATATGCCTTCGCAAGGTCGCCGGCGATATATGTATACTCGGG
>CAKSHB010000064.1 GCA_934456295.1 uncultured Clostridia bacterium
ATAGCTTTCTATCATGCCGAGCTTATCCTTCATGTCGGCGACGGCTTTATCCATATCCGTTCCTGTATTAAACTGCGCCATAACCATTGATACGCCTTCGCTTGTCTGCGAGGTTATTGTGTTTATGCCGCTGACAGTGCTGACGGCGCTCTCGACGTTTTTCGTGACAAGGTTTTCAACCTCGGAGGAGCCGACATTTCTGTACTGAGTTACCACTATTGCCATTGATAAGTCCATGTCTGGCATCATTTCGATAGGGAGCATTGTGAGTGCATATGCTCCGATGACAACGAATATCAGTACAATCATTGTAACGGCAACGGGGCGTTTTACTGACAGTTCATGTAATTTCATCTATAAATACCCCCGTTACTGTGTTATGTTAATAAGATTATTCTTTTCAGACAGATAATCCTTGCCCTTTATGACAATCTGTTCGCCAATATTCAGCCCCGAAATAACCTCGGTGTTTTCACCGTCCGATACGCCGCATACAATATCGCGCTTTGTTGCCGTTGTTCCGTTTGCAACATATACGAATGAAACATCGCCGTCCTGAATAACCGCATCGAGAGGAATTGTGAGAACACCTTCTTTTTCATCAAGCACAAGCGATACATCTGCAAACATTCCGACCTTTATCGAGTTATTGCTGTTGTCAACGCTTACCTTTACACTATAAAGTCCTGTTCGTGCATCTTTTGTCTGATTAAGCGCCGTAACGGTTCCGGCAATATCTTTTATGTTTGCCGCAGTTACGGATATAAGCGCCGGAGCGCCGGTATGAACCGATGAAATCACCGATTCGGTAACATTAAACTGGACCTCTACATTGTTCGTGTTTTTTATTGTAAAAATTTCAACGCCGGGGGATACCATCTGACCTTTTGTGATGTTTTTTGATGCCACATAACCCGATATGGGAGCGGTTATTGTTGTGTTTGCAAGGCTGTTTGAAGCAATATCGAGCGCAGCCTTTGCGGAATCGACATTCGCCTTTGAAACGCTTGTGCTTTTTTCATTGGTTACATTAACCGTCAAATCAAGCGTTTCTTTTGCAGAGTTCAGGCTTGTGAGTGCATTGACATAGCGTGTTTTTGCATTTTCGAGCGATGCCTGCTTTGACGCTTCAAGCGACGATACACTTGCCTGTGCATTCTGAACGGCGGTTTTTGCCGCGTCAAGGTCATTTTGTGAGATTGAACCGAGGTCAAAAAGCTGCTTCATTCTGTCATAGTTCAAATTTGCGTCACTGAGAGCATTTCGTGCCGCAATCAAAGCGGTATCATTGTTGTAGAGTGTTTTTTCGCGCTCATATGCGGACAGCGCGGTGTCGTGCTCGATTTGTGCACGTTCAACCGCCTGGCGTGCCTGTGTTTCGGACTGGACCGTCGTGGAGTTTGCAACCATGTCATAATTCGCCTTTGCACTGTTATATGCGGCGAGAGCCTGGTTGTAGGAAAGACGGATATCAGTCGCATCAAGCGTTGCAAGTACGTCGCCGGCATTTACATATCTGCCTTCATCGGCATTTATGCTCAAAACCTTTGCACTAACCTTTGAAGAAACGCCGGCAATATCGCCTTCTTTAACTTCGCCTGTATATGAAACCGCGTTTTCAATGTTATTGCTGCCGACCGTATACACGGTAACATTTACCGCACTTTCCGAAGCGGGCGCGGTTTCTTCTTTTGCGCCGCAGCCCGAGAAAGAGAGCATGAGAGCTGCCGCAGTTATAAACGACGCTGTTTTTGCAAATGTTGATGTTTTTGCAAATGTTTTTGATAGTATGTTCATTTTTTTGCGTATGACCTCCGTTATACAAATAATAAATATAAAGTATATTTAAAAATTTTAAATTCCCGTGGAAATATTGTACTGATATTTTATCACAGCAAGCTTATATGCAAGCTTTGCATTTTCAACATTTATTTCATACTGTGCCAAATCGTTCAGTACGGCGGTGAGCTGCATATTTGACATCATGCCCATTTCGTGCTTGAGTGACGCAGCGCTGAATTCACGTTTCTTTATGGAAAGATTTTTTTCTGCAACGTCAAGATTGCCTCTCGCAGTGAGTACGCTGTTGTAATCGCTGTGGATTGAAAGGGCAATAAGCTTTGTGTTGTTTGTCAGATTATAGTCGCTTTGTATAAGGTCGCTGTGCGCACTGTTATATGACGCTGTGTTAGGGGAGGAGTATTTTGAAGTTATATCAAAATACTTTTTTGCCAAACCCGCAGCTTCGCGGAGTGCGGCAGCATCATATCTGGCAGACAGCGCATTTGCTGCGTCCGTATCTGCATCGCTTGTAAATTCGGAGTATTCGATATCATCGGTGAGGATAAAATCACATTTTTCATCATCAAGCTGAAGAGCGATTTTTAAATCTTCCTTCGCAAGTTCAAGAGTGCGTTTGTAATTATCAACAGCAAGCTTGCTCTGTGTAAGAGCAACGTCCGCATTATCGGCCTCAATCTGACTTATAAGTCCGAGCCTGTATCGCTCGTCAGCCGTATTTTTATTTTCCAGTGCGAGAGAATATGACTGTTCTGTGGTTTTTACAAGTCGTTCTGTGAGCTTATAATTGAAATATTTTTCCGTAACATTATAAGCAATCTTATTTGCTGTTTTTTCCTTTTCGAGTTTTCCCAGCCGGATTTGCGACTCATACACATTCACATAATATCCTTCTTTTATGTATGCCGAAGAAAGACCGCCGGATATAGATACGGAGGCATTTTTTAAATCTCTCCGACTGAGTCTTGCGGCGTCAAGCGACACATTTGCGCTCGAAAGCTTTATGTCACATACCTGTAACTCGGGATTTTGTGAAAGAGCCATGTCAACAGCTTCATTCAAGCTGAGCGTATACGTTTTGTTTTCACTTTGCGACGCGTCCGCGGCATATGCATATGTCATCAGAGAAAAGCAAGCCAGCGCTAAACACATAAGTTTTTTTACCATAACAGTCATGTCCTTTCCGTGAAATAATTGCAGTAACATAATCGTTAATTCATTATATCATTATCTTTTTAAATAATTGTGAACAAATTATAAATATTAAAAAAATATATAAATATTAAAAAAATATATAAATATTAAAAACTTTTTATGTATATATAACTGATTTGCATAATAAAAACAATAAAAATACTATACATTTTAATTGAAATGTGATAAAATAAAAAACAGATTACAACAAAGGGGAGATAAAAATGCAGGGACTTGAAATTCTCGATTATAACGGAGCAGGCTATAATGCAACATTTAAATTTAATTCATGGATAGTTGCATATCTGAATTATGAGCCGCGTTTTGACAGAGAAACTCTTGACAAGCTTGAAAGGCACAACAAAACGGACGAAGTTTTCATATTGCTGGAAGGGGAGGCAACGCTTCTCATAGGTGAAAACGGGGAAGAGGTAAAAATGGAAAAATTCAAGCAGTATGTCGTAAAAAAGGGCGTATGGCACAACATAATCGTTTCAAAGGACGCAAAGGTTCTTGTTGTGGAAAATTCGGACACATCAAAGGAAAATTCCGACTATATGGCGTTTAGTGCAAAGAAATAAGCCGCCTGTGTCTTTGGAAAACGGATTGAGTGCATACTTTTTCGTTATAAAACTGTCTGTCCGCAAATTGGGCAATATCTCATTATGCAAAAGTTTACAAAAACAAAAAAGTGATAAGACGCGAATGTCTTATCACTTTTTAATCTTTTGCACTAATAAGAAAGTGTTACTTTGATTTTATGGCTGCCTTTTGAATAAATGAGCTTAAAAGCGCCAGAACAACGGTAGTGATTATAATTTCGGGAACCATGTAGCTGCCGTTGTATACGAGCGAATATTCCCATACGCTCTGTCCTTCGTCGGCATATACGCCCCAGATAAGCACGCCCGAAACTATATGGCACACAAAGCGCAAAAATGTAACAATTGCGCCGGAAACGGGGATTGCCCACATTTTTTTGCCGAGCATCTTATAAAAGAGCGATGCAAGACCGAGCACACTGAAAGCGAATATGTAATCAAAGAATATTACGATGACAAAGCTGAAAAAATCCTGTGTCGGAGGCGGATAGAAGCCCATCATCATCTGAATGAGGGAGTATGCGACGGAGGCAAGCAATCCCCATTTTACATCAAGCATGATTGAAACGACGATAATCGGAACCATGCTTGCAATTGTGATTGAGCCGCCCTGCATCCATGGCGCCGGTATAATCTTCGATACATACGCCAGTACGGTTGCAAGCGCTATCATGATTGCGCTTGTGGTGAGTTTTTTTGTCATAAGTATACAGTCCTTTCCGTGCCGCTCAGGCACATAACATAAATTTTTCCTGCGGTATGTGCCAAACAAAAGAGCTGTGTCCGAAAACGGAACACAGCCCCAAAAGTTCAGAATATGTTCCCTACGCCGGCATTACCCAAACAGGTTACGCTCACATATAAGCGAGCGACCGCACGGGTCAAAACGGAAACACGTTTAATCTCAGCCTGCTTTTCGCAAGCACCCCTGCTGCGGATTTACAACACTATTATACACTTTTTCTCTATATATGTCAAGAAAAAAATCACATATTTGCGTTTTTTTTTGTGAGTCAACCCCGAATTTTGTGTAAAGTCTTTACGAAGCCTCCAAGATGATATATCATAAAAATATCATTTTGGAGCTAACTATATAAAAGTCAAGTAGTTTTTGAAAAATAAATATAGTTTAGTATGAACATTGAAATATAAAGAATTGTGGATTTTGTGGCATGACAAATAAGCATTCAAAGGAAGACGATTTGTAAAAGGTGATTAAAGGCTTGCTTACACCAAAAGTTCAGGACAGAATTGCTGTCCTGTGGTTAAAAGGTGGTAGATAACTCTTAGGAGTTTTCTGATACAGTGTCCCTGAGCACATCTGTGACCTTTGCCCTCAGCTAACTTTTTGTTGTAATAAGTACGGAAAACCTCGTTATTGTTGATTACGGGTAAAATAATCTGATACAGAGTTTTTCGCAAATATCGTGAGCCTTTATTTGTAATAGCCGTATGCTGTGCCGTAAACTGACTGGATTCATAGTGGTAAGGAGCAACACCTGCAAATTTAATTATCTGAGATGATTTTTGGTAGTTGCAAATGTCTCCTAATTCTGCTAAAATAGAAGTACTGGAAAAATGTGATATGCCCGGTATTGAAAGGATAGCAGAGTTGTTTTTGACGGAGAACTCTGTTATCCTTTTATCTATTTCAGAAAGTTGTACCTCCAGTAATTCGATTTGACATATGAGGTGGCGTATTTGAATTTCTTCGGCGACAGAGGGTATGCCAATAGAAACCCGGGCAGCCGTTTTAAGCTGTTCGGCAGAAAGGGATATTCGCCCTCCTCGTCCTTTGAATTCAAAGCATTTACGAATACTGCGAATATCGGCATTTGCAATAGCGTTGGCGGAAGAAAAAGTTTTCAAAACGCTCATGTAAACAATTCCGTATTTAGAATGGAACAATGAGTTGAATTCAGGGAATACAATATCAATGCATTTCTGAAGACGGTTTTTGTAAATGTTGAGCTCTTCTTTCAGATTGTGATGATGACGGGTTAGTTGTTTCTGTTCATAAAAGTCAAATCGGTTTACTTTCGTAATACGATATGGTAGAGTTCTTTGACAGTGCATCTTTGTATGCGTCTAAATCGTGTTGCAGATACGAGGGAAGACCATGCTCGTAGGAATGTTCTCTTTCGATAGCTGCCATTCTGTCATCAAGCAGGCTCTCCATTGAAACATTTAATACCTTTGCGATTTTGTATAATGTTTCAGCCGAACACTTCTCAATGCTTGTTTTGCCGCTGCACAATTCGCTGAGTGTCGCATTAGGAATCCCGGCGAGTTTTGCCAAGCGGTACTTTGTCATTCCAATATTATTTAAAATTTCGTTGATACTCATTTTCATCACCCTAATAATATTATATCGCTATACCGAAATAAAATCAAGTAATTTTAAAAACTTTAGTTGAAACATTAAAAATCCTTGCAAGTGCGGCTAATTTCCGCCTCACAAAAAAAGCATAGCATCTGCTAAAATATAAATGCTATACGCAAGTGAAAATCCAATGCAGATGTAACAATAACGAAACAGAAAAAATCCCGAAAGCCTTATTTTAGGCGGCTTTTGGGATTTTTAATTATACATTTTCTATTCGGTTGTTACAGAGAGATTTTGAATTGTGTAAAATCCCTGAAGGGCGCATCTTTACGCCACTTCTATATAAAAAGTTTCTGTCTTGTTACAACTGTATGGCGCGAGCCACGCAAAAATTTTGTCGATGCCTGCAATGCTGCATCACTAAAGGTTTTTTGTTATGTTGCTAAAAATCTTTAATTTTCAAATTTTTAACTTTTGAGAGCGAAAAAGCCTGTAATATAGAGCGTTTATAGGGCGTTTGAGGGATTTTTGTTTCGCGTATGCCTGTATCTATTATATTTTTAAAAAGTTGTTGTATTTTACTTAAAATTATGATACAATAATTACAACAAACATAAAGGAGGGCGTTTTATGCCAAATATTAGGCCGGTTTCGGATTTAAGAAATTATGCAGAAGTTTTAAAGGAAATTGCATTTGACGAACCTGTTTTTCTTATGAAGAATGGAAGAGGTCGTTATGCGATTGTTGATATGGAAGAATATGAAAAGACAAAAGCTATAATCAAGCTCGTGGGCAAGCTTTCTGAAGGAGAAAAATCCGCCAAAGAAAACGGATGGCTTTCTAATGATGATGTTATGAAGGCATTGGGGGTATAACCATGCCGAAAATCCGTGTTAAACTATGCTTCCGACCTTTACCGCAAATTCAACATAAATTTTTCAAACCCCATTGCATACTGCAACAATATGGTATATAATTATTATAGTATGAAAATTTTAAAAATCAACGCAAAAATAAAAAGGAGGAATTATTGTGTTGAAGAAAATTTTAATGGCAGCACTTTGCACATTTATTCTGCTGTGTACTGTCGCGTCTGCCGCAGCCGAGCTAAAAGCGGGCGATACCGCCTATGTTGTATACGGCGGTACTGTACTGGTCACCCAAAACCCCACTTATTCAGGTGGTGTAGGTG
>CAKSHB010000065.1 GCA_934456295.1 uncultured Clostridia bacterium
GTATAAACGCGGATTTTGCCGTTACAATCGGAGTTTCATCTTCAAAAATAGGACAGGGTATAACAGTAAGTCTTAAAAGCGGAAGCTGCGTACTTGACAGGATCGTAACAGGCATGATAAAGTCGGCGGCAGAAAAAGACTGTATACAGTATCAGCTTGAAGTTTTGGAGGAGAGCGGCAGCGCAAATGCCGTTCATATGACGCGCGCAGGTATAAAGACGGGCTGTATCTGTGTGCCTGTACGCGGTATAGAACTTTTTTCGCAAACGGCTGCAAAATCCGATATAACCGCATGCAGTAAGGTTATTACGCAGATTGCAGGGAGGACAATATAAACTAAAAATTATCAAATTTAATTGATGATTTTGTGTAAAAGTATTGCACAACGGGCAAATGTATGTTATACTATACTATATTATTTAGTTTTTTTGTATAATTTTGTATGCAGTAAATATTATATACAAACATCAAAGGAGGAAACAAGAATGAAAAACAACAACAAACGCTTTATGTCAGCGCTATTGGTGCTAATGATGCTTGTGTCGCTTATGCCGACGGGCATTTTTGCGGCAAAACCCAACGGTCTGACAACGAAGGACGGTTATCTTTGGGTGGAGGCAGAGAACCTCAAATACGACAAAGATGTGTTTGAAAAGGTAAAGGATAAGAAGATGTGGTCGGGCGGAAGTGCGCTTGCAGTAACGAGTGCGGTTAAAGACCCTGTTCCGGCTGCTGATGAAGATGCGCATATCGACCTCAGCTTTACTGCTGATCAGAACGGTACATATGCAATATGGTCAAGAAACACAGCGCTTTCGGCTAACGGCGCCGGCAACAGTGTTTATCTGTCGAAAGATAACGGCGCTTATGCATACCAGGGTTTAAAAGGAAATCCTGAAGAGCCGGCATGGTCGCAGATTACAAGCGTTAAAATCAAAGCGGGCGAAACTGCGTCTATACGTATCAGAACAAGACAGATGGGAAATATTGCTTTTGACTTGTTTATAATAAGCAACGAGGACGGTTTCAGACCTTCGGACCAAACCACAGGGCTCGGAAATCTTATCGGCGTTCCGGTAAGAAGTACGCCTGCGCCGCTTGAAGTCGGTGAGGACGGAATTCTTATTGTTGAGGCAGAGGATGTAAGAGAATATAACACAAGAAATTATATGTTAGTTGATGATACGGCTGCCAGCGGCGGAAAGGCGCTTGCCCCCGTATCGGAAGACAAATCGGTTCCGGTTAACACTGATGTTGCTGACCTCGACGTTAGCTTTAAGGCGAAAAAGCCGGGCGTTTATTCTGTATGGTGCAGAGCAAAAACCTCCGGAAATTCGAATTCAAACTCAATCTTTCTTTCAACAAAAAAGCAGTTTGAAAACTACAATTATTCTGCACTTGTAAGTCCGGAAAACGAATACGGCTGGACAAAGCTTGCAACGATATCGATTAAAGATGAAAACAGTGTAGGCTATGTCAGAATATGCAGACGTCAGGCGGGAATAGTAAGAATGGATAAGTTTATTATCACAAGCGTTTCCGGCTTTATCCCGACGGGAAAAGATGACGATCCGCACAATGTTAAAGAGAACAAGCTGCCGGATAATGTATACAACAAACCATCGGTGACACCCACAAAAGGCGAGCACCCGAGACTGTGGCTCCATAAAGAAGATATTCCGAAAATAAAGGAAGATATGAATCATCCGCAGAACGTTGCAACTGCTGAGAGATTTAGAAAAAATCTTGATAAAGAGATTACAGTGACAGAAAAATACAACGGCGGCTTAAACTGGGAGTATATTGACTCACGTGCGTTTGACTATGTTATAAACGGAAACAAAGAGCACGGCAGAGAAGCTATTGAGTATTATTTGCAGCTGGCGCCTATTGCGAACTATGAGGGTGATAACTTTGCGGTTCGTCAGTACGGCGGTGTTATATCGACAGGTACAAAAGTATATGACTGGTGCTATGACCTCATGACCGAGGACGAAAAGAAAGAAATGATAAAGCAGATGGAGGCAAAGTGCTACGAACTGTCAATCGGATATCCTCCGAAGAAGGGCGCATGCATAACGGGACACACTTCGGAAGGCATGATGCTTGAAGCGCTCCTCAGCTTGGCAATTTCGACATATGACGAACGTCCCGACATATATAACTACATAATGGGTAAATTCTTTGATGAATACGTTGAGCCAAGAAACTACTGGTATCAGTCACATTCGTATCACCAGGGAACAGGTTATGTCGGCGCAAGATTTTCATGGGATTTGCATGCGGCGCTTATGCTCAAAAGATCGCTCGGCATAGAGCCGTTTAACATGGAAGATATGAGAAAAACTGTGTATGAACTCATATATCTTTCAAGACCCGACGGACAGCATTTCCGTATAGGCGATGACTATAATACATATAACTATGTTGCCGGTACATACTGGGCAAGCTACGGTTATGTTATGAACAGAGCCGCTGCGTTGTTTGGCGACGAATATCTGAAGAGAGAACAGACGAGATGCAGTGTTTATTACAATGCTGTAGGCTATAGCGAGCAGGCGGAAAATACACCGTCACTGTTTCTTATAACGAATAATGTTGATGTCGGCGAAAAGCTGCGTGACGATTTGCCGCTGACGATGTATATGCCGTCACCGAACGGTCAGATGGTTGCACGTACAGGCTGGAACGACGGATATGACGCTCCCGATGTTGTGGCATATATGAAAATAGGCGAGCTTTATGCTGCAAATCATGCCCACCTTGACATGGGACATTTCCAACTTTACTATAAGGGTATACTTGCATCGGATTCGGGATTTTATTCCGGATACGGCGATGCACACCATACGAAATATCAGAAAGCAAGTATAGCGCATAATATCGTTACGGTATATGACCCGAACGAAGTAATTCAGGGCGGAACACTCAGAGACGGCGGATATCAGTATCCGAACGGCGGAGCTGAGCCGAGTAACTTTGATATCTGGAAGGAAAAGTACTTCATGGCAGAAGTTACTGCTCATGAATACGGTCCCGATACATATACACCCGAATATAACTATCTTGCCGGCGATTTGACAAAGGCATACAGCGTGAATTCGGATAAGGTATCGGAGGCGCTGCGCTCGATGGTATTTATGCCTCTTGACGATAAAGACCACCCCGGCGCAATGGTTGTATTTGATAAAACAACATCAAAGAATAAAGACTTCAAAAAGAGCTGGCTTTTGCACATGGAAGAAGAGCCGCAGGTTGACGGCAACAAAACGATTGTTACACGTACAGCCGACGGTAATAACGGCAGAATGGTAAATGAAACACTTCTTCCGAAGTCGGTTAATATCGAAAAAATCGGCGGCGAAGGCAAACAGTATTGGGTTGACGGCGAAAACATAGCCACAAAACTGTCAGGCAAAGGCAACGAGGCAGGCTGGGGACGTGTTGAAGTAAGCCCGAAGGAGGCTTCAAACACTGACTACTTCCTCAACGTAATGACAGTGTCCGATGCAGACACAACAGCTCCCGATATAGAAAATACTCTTATCGAAAATGACGTTGTTGCGGGTGCAGCATTTGCAAACAAAGCCGTAGTATTTAACAGAAACAAAGCCCGCCTTGAGGGCAGTGTTTCGTTTACAATGCCCGAGGGCAGCTATGATTTGCTCGTGTGCGGACTCAAAGCCGGCACATGGGACGTAAACGGCACAGAAGCAATCGCAAATGAGGACGGCGGCTGCGTATACGTTAAAGTAAACGGCGGAGATATCACTCTTACATATAAGAATGATAATGCAAATAAAACATTTACAAGCAATGCACTGACAGCACCGAGCGAGAAAATCGGTATCAGAGTAGATAACTGCTACATCTATTCCGATGTTGACCCTGTTATAGTTAACGACAGAACTCTCGTTCCTATGCGTGCTATATTTGAAAAGCTTGACGCGGATGTTTCGTATGACGACGCAACAGCAACGGCAACGGCTGTAAGAGAGGGCAAAACGGTAAAAATTACCGAAGGTTCAAATACGGCATATGTAGACGGTGAGGCTGTTGAGCTTGACGTTGCGGCAACAATAATCAACGATAGATTTGTTGTGCCGATAAGATTTGTATCGGAAAGCCTCGGTGCAAAAGTAGACTGGGCAGAAGTTTCAAAAACGGTAATGATTACGAAGCCGAAGGCTGCAGGCGGCGCACTTAACCATAATCCTAAAGGAGCTAATGAAATCAAGGTTGTAGCTGTCAGAGATTCCGGCACAGAGGGCGGAGCTGTTTCTGAGGAAGAAAACGGCATGGCGCAGTCTCTTGACGGTAATTTGACAACACGCTGGGCTATCAACGGAAGCGATTATACAAACACATGGGGTATATTTGATTTCGGAAGCACATATACGATGGATAAAATCGGAATTGTGTTTATGAGCAGCGATAAACGTCAGGGATATTTCACAATAAAAGTATCCGAGGACGGAACAACATGGACAACGGTTATAGATAAGGCTAAATCAAATGACTTTACACCTGAGGGCGAGTTTGAGTATTTCGACATGAAGGGTGCAAAGACAAGATATCTCAAGTATGAGTGCGGCGGAAACTCTATAAACACATGGAACTCGATGTGTGAGTTTAAGTTTATTAAAAAATAATTTAAGTATATAAAGGAATAAGCTGCAATCAGCAAAAAGGTACTGTGTTTTCGGCACAGTACCTTTTTTGTGTTTTTTAGTTCAAATTTCATAACAGAACGCTGATTTATTGTAAGATTTTATCAAAAATATATTGCAATGCCGGTAAACATATTGTATAATATAAATGTAATGCTAATGTTATAATACAACAATTTTGAGGAGGAAAGGTACATGAAAAACAGCAGATGTCGTTTTGTATCCGCGCTGCTTGTGGTTGCTATGCTTGTATCGCTTTTGCCTATGAGTGCTTTTGCGGCAAAGCCTAACGGACTGACGACAAAGGACGGATATCTGTGGGTAGAGGCTGAGGACCTTAAATTTAACAGAGATACCCTTGAAAAAAACAAAAATAAAAAAATGTGGTCGGGCGGAAGTGCACTTGCGGTAAAAGACGGCGTGAAAGACCCTGCACCTGCGGCAAGTGAGGAAGCGGACATAGACCTGAGCTTTACCGCCGACGCAAACGGTACATATACGGTATGGACAAGAAATACCGCACGTCAAGCGAACGGCGCCGGAAACTCTGTATGGCTTTCTGTGGAAGGGGCAAATTATACATATTTCAGGATTGCCGGAAATACAGGTGAGCCCGCATGGACAAAGATTGCAAGCGTTAATGTTGAGGAAGGTAAAACGGCGTCTGTGCGCATAAAGGCAAGACAGACCATTGATATTGCATTTGATTTGTTCATTATAACAAAAGATGCTTCTTTCAGACCCGTTGACCAAAATACGGGTTTGGGAGATTTAATCGGTGTGCCTGTCAGAAGCACGCCTGCACCTCTTGAGGTTGATGAAAGCGGTACGCTTATCGTTGAGGCAGAAGATGTGAGAGAATATAACTCAAACGTCTATACGGTTGTAGAAGACGAGGCAGCAAGCGGCGGTAAAGCGATAACGTCGCCGTCGGAGGACAAAAGCGAGCCTTACAGCGGTCAGACGGCAGATATAGATTTAAGTTTTAAAGCTGCAAAGCAAGGTTCGTACAATATATGGTGCAGAGCAAGAACCAGCGGCGATGTGGGTTCAAGCACGATTTTCCTGTCATCAAAGAGAGAAAACGGAAATTACAGCTATTTTCTGCTGAAAAGCCCTGCCAAAGAGTATGGTTGGACAAAGCTTGCGACGATATCCATTCTCAATACGGAGTCTATCGGCTATGTGAGAATATGCCGCCGCCATGCGGACACAATACGGCTTGATAAATTTATAATTACAAATGCATTGACATTCGCTCCTTCGGAAAAAGACGACGAGCCCGGTGAAAATGTTGAAATTATAATGCCCGAGGGTGTATATAACAAACCGACAGTTACCCCCGTAAAGGGTGAGCACCCGAGATTGTGGTTCCATAAAGAAGATATTCCGACAATAAAGGAAAATATGCAGAAGCCGCAGAGCGAAACTGCCGTAAAAACCCTTAATGAGTTCATGAACGATGAAATTATCATCACCGAAAAGTATAACAGAGGCAAGCAGTGGCAGACAATCGAGGCTTTGGCTTTTGATTATGCAATAAACGGCAACAGAGAACACGGCAGGAAGGCGATAGAATCATATTTTACAATGATGCCGCTTGCAGATTATAAGGGAGATACGTTTGAAACGCGCCAGTACGGAGGGGCGATAACAACCGGCACGAGAGTTTATGACTGGTGTTACGACCTTATGAGCGACGAAGAAAAGAAGAAAATGATAGAGCAGATGGAGGCGAAATGTCTTTATCTTACAATAGGCTATCCTCCTCAGCAGGGCAAGTATATAACGGGACATTATTCGGAAGGTATGATGCTTGAAGCTCTGATGAGTTTGGCAATTTCGACATATGACGAACGCCCCGATATATACAATTACGTAATGGGTAAATTCTTTGATGAGTATGTTGAGCCGAGAAACTATTGGTATCAGTCACATTCGTATCATCAGGGAACGGGCTATGTGGCAGCAAGATTTTTGTGGGATTTGCATGCCGCGCTTATGCTTAAAAAATCACTCGGCATAGAGCCGTTTAACATGGAAGATATGCGCAAATCGGTATATGAGCTTATATACCTGTCAAGACCCGACGGACAGCATTTCCGTGTCGGCGACGACTATTTTACGGGAAGCAAAGTTGGGACATACTGGAGCAGCTATTCACTGGTTATGCAAAAAGCGGCGGGCTTGTTTGGCGATGGATATCTGAAAAGAGAGCAGACCCGATGCGATCCGAATTATACATCTGTGCAAACGGGCGAACAGGGCGAGCTGACACCGGCGCTGTTTATACTTACAAATAACTATGATGTCGGCGAAAAGCTGCGTGACGATTTGCCGCTGACAATGTATTC
>CAKSHB010000066.1 GCA_934456295.1 uncultured Clostridia bacterium
GCGCTGAGGGAGATTGATTTTATTATTATTTGTGCCGGTGCGCAGCGGCGGAATGGAGATTTTTATGTTTTATACGGTAATTAAAGCGCTTGCCGCGGCTGTGTTCGGCATATTTATGCCGCACAGGGTTATCGGCAGGGAAAATATACCGCAGGAGGGCGGATTTATACTTGCGCTTAACCACAGAAGCAACTTTGATGTAATTATGGGAGGTCTGTCATGTCCGCGACAGCTTCATTATATGGCAAAAAAAGAGCTTTTTTCAAATAAGCTTTTGGGGTGGTTTCTAAAAAAACTTAACGCTTTTCCGCTTGACCGTTCGGGAAATGACCTGAAAGCGATAAAGACGGCTCTGGCTCTTTTGAAATCGGGCGAAGCGCTCGGCATATTTCCCGAAGGTACGCGCGTAAAAAACGGTGAAGATGTGGGCGCAAAGGCAGGCGTGAGCATGCTTGCTCTGCGCGCAAAGGTTCCTGTTGTGCCGGGCGTTATTGTGGGCGATTATAAAATTTTCAGACGTGTTTATGTTGTTTTCGGCAAGCCGATTACGCTTGAAGAATATTACGGCAGCAAGCTCAGCAATGAGCAGCTTTTGGAAATAAGCGGCTCAATTTTGGACGAAATAAAAAAAATGAGCGCGGATATGAAAAAAAGTCTTGCAAAAAGATAGATTTTGATATAAAATATACTTTGTGAATGTCAAGAGGTTGAAAAAAGTGAATAACAGAGTTATTGTTGCAAAAAGCGCAGGCTTTTGCTTCGGAGTAAAAAAGGCAGTAAGCCGCGTGTATGAGCTGCTTGGCGAGGGCGAAACAATCGCCGTTCTGGGAGAGCTTATACATAACCGTTCCGTGACAGAGGATTTGGACAGGCAGGGAGCTGTGACGCTGACGGAGGTTTCGCAGTGTCCGAAAGGGGCAACGCTTGTTATCAGGACGCACGGTGTCGGAAAAGAGATAACCGAAAAAGCGTCGGAAACGGCGATGAAGGTTGTCGATTTAACGTGTCCGTATGTGAAAGCGATACACAATATTGTACAGGAGCAGAGCGGCAAGGGCAAAAGCGTTGTTATAGCGGGGGACAAAAATCACCCCGAGGTGCTCGGTATAAAAGGCTGGACGAGCGGTGAGTGTTATATTGTAAATACGCCAGAGGAGGCTTCGGCGCTCAGACTCGGCAATGCATGCCTTGTGGCGCAGACGACGATAAACCGTGAGAACTTTAATGCAATTGCTGGTGTACTTAAAGAAAATTGTGAAAATATCGAGATATTTGACACAATATGCGCATCGACCAAGAAAAGACAGACAGAGGCGGACGAGCTTTCGAGAAAATGCGACATAATGTTTGTTGTCGGCGGAAAGAGCAGTTCAAATACAAAAAAGCTTTATGAAATTTGCAAAAATAACTGTGCGCAGACATACTTTATAGAAAATTTTGGGGAAATTCCTCAGGATATAAATTACAAAAATAAAAAAATAGGTATTACCGCCGGAGCATCTACTCCGCAAGGTATTATCGAGGAGGTAGCAGACACAATGGAAGAAAACAAAATCAATGCCGACGTAAGCTTTGAGGAGGCAATGGAGCAAACGCTGAAAACTTTAAATACAGGAGATATAGTAGAGGGTACTGTCGTTGAAGTAAGACCTACGGAAGTTATTGTAGACCTTGGCTTTAAGTCGGACGGAATTATCCCCGCATCCGAGCTTACGGACGACCCCGATGTAAAGCCTGCCGATATTGTAAAGCCCGGTGATGTGATTGAAGTTTTCGTTGTAGGCGTAAATGACGGCGAAGGAAAAACACTTCTTTCAAAGAAGAAAATTGATGCAATTGCAGGATATAAAAAGCTTGAGGAAGCACTGGAGTCGGGCACTGTGCTCAGCGGTAAGGTTATTTCCGTTGTAAACGGCGGACTTATCGTATCGGTTGAAGGCAGCCGCGTATTTGTTCCCGCAAGACAGGCTTCGGACAGATATACAGAGGATTTGTCGGTATTTATGAACCAGGTTGTAAACCTCAGAATTACCGAGATTAACTCACGTCGTAAGAGAATTACAGGCTCGATACGTTCGGTGCTTGTTGAGCAGAAGGAAGCTCTGGCAGCTAAGTTCTGGGAAGAGGCTGAGGTCGGCAAAAAGTACACAGGTGTTGTAAAATCAATTATGCCTTTCGGCGTATTTGTTGATATCGGCGGCGTTGACGGTCTTGTTCACATCAGCGAGCTCAGCTGGAACAGAATAAAAAATCCGTCGGAGGTAGTTTCGCTCGGAGATACGATTGAGGTTTATATCAAGGACATAAACGAAGAAACAAAGAAGATTTCTCTCGGCTTTAAAAAGGCTGAGGACAATCCGTGGGTAATTGCACAGAATAAGTTTAATGTGGGCGATGTTGTTTCATGTAAGGTTGTACGCTTTATGCCTTTCGGTGCATTTGTTGAGCTTATCCCCGGGGTTGACGGTCTTATCCATATTTCGCAGATTGCTCTCAAGAGAGTTGAGAAGGTTGAGGATGAGCTTAAAATCGGTCAGGTTGTTGAGGCTAAAATTACAGAGCTTAACTGGGATAATAAGAGAATAAGCCTTAGCATCAAAGAGCTTTTGAAGCCTGCTGAGCCTGAAGTGAAAGAGGAGAGCGCAAAGGAAGAGGCTGCTCCGGCAGAGGAATTTGTTCCTGTTGACATTGATAAATTCGTAAGTGAAGAAAAGACAGAGGAAGCATCTTCCGAGGAGTAATTTTGCAAAACCGTTGCTGTTTGTGCGGCGGAGTTTTGAAAAATTGCAGTTTTGTGAAAACAGTTTTATAAAAAGTAAAAGTACGGTTCATGTTTGAGCCGTACTTTTTTGCTGCGCAAATTATTTTATTTTTAGTCAATAACTATCGGCGAAGTTGTGAAATCAACGGCGCCGCCGCGAATATCTGCTGTGTCATATGCGGCAGTATATAAGTCACTTGCCGTTATGTCGAGCATAAACAGCTCATCGCGGTCTTTTTTTGCATAGTCCGCAGTTTTTGTAATAACGGGCAGAGAGCAGTTTTTGTTAATAGCGCAGAGAAGCTGTTTGCCGACACTGTTCATGCCTAACACACGCACATATGAGGGCTTTTTATCATAGCCCATGGCGCGTATGCCGATATATGAAGCATAAATGAGCCGCCGTATGCGTGCACGCGTGTACTGGCGTACACAGCACATTTCCGTAAGCTCATCAATTGTGCGTGCCTTTTTTGCCATGGAGATAATTCTGTTTTCAAACCCTTGCGGCATATCCAAAATCCCCGACAGCGAAGATATATCGCATCTGCGAAGGTATGATATAATGCTTTTATCGAAATTTTTATCAAAAACGGGAAATTTGCCGCATTTTTTTGCCGCATCATACACCGAAAGCACATTCCCGGGTACGGCGGACGATATAGCGCCGTTGTGTGAAATAACGGTCCGCACTGCGCCGGCAGATGCGTATTCGCCGCAGATATTGCTGTCATGATATTGTGCGCCGCAGCGTTTTATTCCGATGGGGACAATGCTGCTGTTTATGCTCATCAGTGCGCGCAGATACTCGATTGCAAGCATGTTGTTGGGCGTTTGCATGAGAGCCGGAGAAATGTTGTATAATGCACTCAGCGCTGCCTGGCGTGCGGCGGGATAACCTGTTAGATTATTTGCATATTTTGCCGTTTCGGCGTCAATCAAATCGCTTTCGTGCGCAAGCTTTTCTGCAGCGAAGGTGAGCTCATCTATAGAGTCGGCCTCTGTGCCGAAACTTAAAAAGTCGGCAATCCCGAGTGCGTCGGCTGTCTTTACTGCACCGTATGCAAAAAGGGGCGCAACGGAAGCGGCATAGTATACGGGAAGTTCTATGACGAGGTCGGCGCCGCCGAGAAGCGCCGCTTTTGCACGTGTGTATTTGTCGGCAATCGCGCAGCCGCCGCGCTGGACGAAATTTCCGCTCATTACAGCAATTATGCCCTGTGCTCCCGTAAGGCGCTTTGTCTGTTCGATATGGTATTTGTGTCCGTTATGAAACGGATTGTATTCACATATTATGACAGCTGTTTTCATTGATATTCTCCGTAATAAATAAATTGATTTGATTATATAGCAGTTTTTTGTGCGTGTCAATTAAAAAATAATGGAATTGGGCACTTTTTGGCAAAAAATGTTCGATAGACCTTGCATACATGCAAAAAATGTTATATAATGAAAAAGGTGTTTTTTTAAACGCCGATTTATCGTGCAAAAAATTTTATACTTATTAAGTATATACGGAGGCGTGAAAAATGAGTGAGTTTATTGAAAGAATTAAAGAAAGGGCACGTGCTGATAAAAAGAAGATTGTTTTTCCCGAATCTATGGACAGAAGAACATTTGAGGCTGTTGAAACAATCCTTAAAGAGGACATAGCCGACGTTGTTGTTATCGGTACTCCCGAGGAGGTTGAGGAAAACAGCAAAGGTCTTGATATTTCCGGCGCGACGATAATCAACCCCTTCACTTATGAAAAAACAGAGGAATATCTGAATTTGTTTGTAGAACTCAGAAAGGCAAAGGGACTCACATATGAGGAGGCAAAGAAAACCGCTCTCGGCGATTATATGTATTATGCATGCCTCATGGTAAAAGCGGGTGACGCTGACGGCGTTGTATCGGGCGCATGCCATTCGACGGCAAACACACTCAGACCGAGCCTTCAGATTATAAAGACAACTCCCGGCGTAAAGCTTGTGTCGGCATTCTTTTTGATGGCTGTGCCGGATTGCGAGTACGGCGCTGACGGAACATTTATTTTTGCAGACAGCGGACTTGAGCAAAATCCTGACTCCGAAAAGCTTGCAGCAATTGCGGCGTGCTCGGCAGAGTCGTTTGAGCTGCTCGTTGAAAAAGAGGCAATTGTTGCAATGCTTTCACACTCCACAAAGGGCAGTGCAAAGCATGCAGATGTTGATAAGGTTGTTGAGGCAACGGCAATATGCAAGGCTACAAACCCCGATTTGAAGGTAGACGGAGAGCTTCAGCTTGATGCGGCGATTGTTCCGTCGGTCGGCAGCTCAAAGGCACCCGGCAGCCCTGTTGCAGGCAAGGCAAACGTATTGGTATTCCCTGACCTTGACGCAGGAAATATCGGTTATAAGCTTGTTCAAAGACTTGCGAAGGCTGAGGCATACGGTCCTGTGACACAGGGTATAGCAAAGCCTGTAAACGATTTGTCGCGCGGATGCAGCGCTGATGATATTGTCGGCGTATGCGCAATTACATGTGTACAGGCACAGGCTGTATCGAAAAAGTGATTTTTGCCGGATTACAGGTCGGGCGGATAAACATTTGAAAGTATTTTTTGAATAAAGTATTTTTTAATTATGAAAACACTTTTTCACATGTGAAATTTAATCAAAAATTCAATACCGTAAAAAATGCGCCGTGTGCGCTTTGAAAGGAAGAAAAAAGATGAAAGTTTTGGTAATAAATGCGGGCAGTTCCTCGCTGAAGTATCAGCTTATCGATACGGAAAATAATGATGTTATTGCGAAGGGCTTGTGTGAAAGAATTGGCATAGACGGTTCAAAGCTTAAGCACAGACCTGCCGGAAAAGATGAAGTTGAGATAGTTAAACCCATGGAAAATCATGCCGATGCAATAAAGCTTGTAATTGCAGCTTTGCTTGATAAAGAGCACGGCGTAATAGAGAGCATGGACGAAATCGGCGCAGTTGGTCACAGAGTTGTGCACGGCGGAGAATATTTCAGTGAGTCGGTTATAATCGACGATAAGGTTAAAAAGGCAATTGAGGAATGTGCGGAGCTTGCACCGCTGCATAATCCGGCAAACCTTACAGGCATAAATGCATGTGAGGAGGTAATGCCCGGGGTTAAGCAGGTGGCAGTATTTGATACGGCGTTCCACCAGACAATGGAGCCTAAGGCATATCTGTACGCTATTCCTTATGAGTTGTATGAGAAGGAAAAAATCAGAAAGTACGGCTTCCACGGAACAAGCCACAAATATGTATCACAGCGTGCCGCAGAAATGCTCGGCAGGCCGATTGAGGAGCTTAAAATAATCACATGCCATCTTGGCAACGGTTCATCAATCACTGCTGTTGACGGCGGAAAATCAGTTGATACATCAATGGGCTTTACGCCTCTTTCGGGTGTTATCATGGGTACGCGCTCAGGCGTGATTGACCCTGCTATTATCCCTTATGTAATGGATAAAGAGAATATGGACATAAAGGATGTTGATACACTTCTTAACAAAAAATCTGGAGTTCTCGGTATATCGGGAATAAGCAGCGACTTCCGTGACCTTGAAACAGAGGCTAAGAACGGAAATGAGCGTGCACAGCTGGCGCTTGACATGTTCGTATATTCGGTAAAGCGTTACATAGGTTTTTATGCATGCGCAATGGGAGGCGTTGATGCGGTTGCATTTACAGCCGGTGTCGGTGAGAATAACGGCGAAATGCGTGAAGAGGTTCTTGAGGGCGCAGAATTCATGGGAATTAAAGTTGACCCGAAGAAAAATGTCGGACGCGGCAAAGAGATGGATATTTCTGCCGATGATTCGAGAGTTAAAGTTCTCGTTATTCCCACAAATGAGGAGCTTATGATTGCTCTTGATACAAAAGCGCTTGTTGAAGGAAAGTAAGCGTTTGCTGCGGATATAGAAGAGCAAAAGTGAAAATTAAAAACTGTACTGAATAAAACAAATAATATTTTTGGCAAAACAGCATAGAAAAACTATGCTGTTTTGTTGCTTTTATGCAGTAAAAATAATTTTTTGATTACAGCGGAAAGTGATAACATAACAAATAAAATACGCATATCGCCTTAAAAAAGTGATATGCGTATTTTTGCAAATTAGTTTAGTGTTATGTTTACAGACCGCATTACTAAATGCCGGTCAAAGAAGAAAAATCCGGCTTATGCAATAACTCTTACAGCCAGAACATCGTCAAGTGTGCTTATCTTATCGGCAATTTTTTCATCAACAATGCCGT
>CAKSHB010000067.1 GCA_934456295.1 uncultured Clostridia bacterium
TGCAGGTACAGAGCGCGGTATCACAGAGCCTACTCCCACATTCTCGGCATGCTTCGGTCAGGCATTCCTTGAGTTGCATCCTACAAAGTATGCGGAAGAGCTTGTTAAGAAGATGGAGAAGAGCGGTGCAAAGGCATATCTCGTAAATACAGGCTGGAACGGCACGGGCAAGCGTATTTCAATCCGTGACACACGCGGTATTATCGACGCTATCCTCAACGGTGATATTGCAAACGCTCCCACAAAGAAAATCCCGTACTTCAACTTTGAAGTACCGACAGAGCTTCCGGGCGTAGATTCGGGCATACTCGATCCTCGTGACACATATGCCGATGCAGCTGAATGGGAAGCTAAAGCAAAGGATTTGGCAGACAGATTTATAAAGAACTTTGCTAAATATGAAGGCAATGCGGCAGGTAAGGCGCTTGTTCCCGCAGGCCCCCAGAAATAATCGGTTTATGAATAAAATCTGATTAAAAACTGTGCATTCTTTGTCGGTTTAACCTGCCGGCAAAGAATGCATTTTATTTTTTCGCATTTTGTATACCTTGTGCTTTGCGTCATGTTTAACACATAGGATATTTTTTCATAAAATGTTGATTTATTTCCCGAAAAGTAGTATAATCATTTATAGTGTAACTTATTTTGTCAGTTTGGGCGGGTGATGTCTGTGAATATGCTTCATATGAAATATGCAGCCGAGGTTGCAAAATGTGGTTCCATAAACAAAGCCGCGGAAAAGCTGCTTATCGGGCAGCCGAACTTGAGCCGCGCCATAAAAGAGCTTGAGTCTTCGCTTAGCATAAAAATATTTGAACGCAGCGCAAAAGGCATGACACTTACGCCCGAAGGCGAAATGTTTATGAAATATGCAAAAAGCATATTAAAGCAGGTTGACGCGGTTGAGGAAATTTTTAAAAAAGGTTTCTCCGTAAATCAGCGTTTTTCCGTTTCCGTTCCGCGCGCAAGCTATATTTCGTACGCCTTTGCGGAATTTACAAAACAGCTCGTAAACGAGCCTGATTTGGAGATTTTTTATAAAGAAACAAACGCCGCACGTACTATTGACAACGTTTCACAAGGCGATTACAAGCTTGGTATAATCCGATATGCCGAGGATTATGATAAATATTATAAAAACACATTCGAGGAAAAAAAGTTTGACTATGAACTGATTACGGAATTTCGCCATGTGCTCATCATGAGTCCTGCATGTCCGCTTGCCGGAAAAGAGGAAATCACCTCTGATGACCTGGCGGATTATATCGAAGTTGCTCATGCGGATCCATATGTTCCGTCAATGTCATTTTCCGAGGTTAAAAAAACCGAACTTCCCGATAACATACACAGAAGGATTTTTGTGTTTGAGCGCGGCAGCCAGTTTGAAATTCTGAGCACAAATCCGGACACTTTTCTGCTTGCCTCCCCCATACCGTCCGCACTGCTTGAAAAGCATGGGCTTATTCAGCGTACATACAGCGAAAGCTGCCGCATATATAAGGATGTGCTGGTACATAGGAAAGACTATTCTCTGTCAAAAGTTGACAGTATGTTTATCGAACAGCTCATAAAAATTAAGCGCGAAACAATAAAAAGTGAACGTATATAAAATTTTTCAAATATGCTTTTGTCTTTACCACATGAACAAAAGCATATTTTTTGTTTATATTGTAGGTTAAACGCATAGTTTTTTTAATTTTTTCAGTCATTTTAACCCCTTGCGGCGCAAGGCTTGCAAAATCCGAAGCAGGTATATCGATAAAAACAATACCGATATACAAAAATAGCAATTCCATTTTGGTGCGAAACATGTTATAATATGTTGAACAATGTAGAATGAGAGGTGTATTATGAACAAAATATCAATTGTAGGAACAGGCAGCGTTGGTTCAACCATCGCTTACACGCTTACCGTAATGGGCATTGCCTCGGAAATTGTCATGATTGACATTAACACCGAAAAAGCCCTCGGCGAAGCTCTTGACATCAGACAGGGCACTCCTTTCTGCGGAGCATGCTCCATTTATGCCGGCGATTACCGTGACACGGTAAATTCCGACATAGTGGTTCTGACGTCGGGCATCGCAAGAAAGCCCGGTCAGACAAGGCTTGAGCTTGCACAGACAAATGTAAACATCACAAAACAAATCATTCCGGAGATTACAAAATACGCTCCGAACGCTATTTATGTCATCGTCAGCAACCCCGTTGACATTCTGACATATGTGTTCCACAAGTATTCAACTATCCCCGAAAACCGCATTATCGGTTCGGGTACAATTCTGGATACCGCGCGTCTGCGTTCCAGACTTTCCGAATACTACAACATAAGCCAGAGCAATGTGCACGCATATGTATTTGGCGAGCATGGTGACTCATCGTTTATCCCGTGGTCGGTTGCAAATATTTCAAACGTTCCGATAAACGAGTGTCAGAAGCTTATCACAACCCCCGGTATCACAAGCCCCGAGCTTGATTATGACGAAATCGAGCAATATGTCAGAAAGTCGGGCGGACGCGTAATTGCACGTAAAGGCGCAACCTTCTATGCGGTGTCGGTTTCTGTCTGTCACATATGCAAATGCATACTCAGCGGCATCGATACCACAATGACGGTTTCCACGATGATGCACGGTGAATACGGCATTGACAATGTGTGCCTGAGCACTCTTAACATGATTGGACACAATGGCGTGCGCGGCAAAGTTAACGTTTCGCTTACCGATGATGAAATTAAAAAGCTTCGCCACAGTGCCGATACGCTCAAGGACGTTATAAGCAATCTTGAGATATAAGCCTTACATATCACAGAAAGGTGGAAAATAAACCATGGCAAATGAAATACAGTACCGTACAGAACATGACTCCATGGGTGAAATGCAGGTTCGTGCGGACCGTCTTTGGGCCGCGCAGACTCAGAGGAGCCACGAAAACTTTAAAATAGGCGTAGACATTGAAACAATGCCGCGCGAAATCACACATGCTTTCGGCATCTTAAAAAAGGCAGCCGCTCTTGCAAACAGTGAACTTAAGCCCGAAAAGATGACTGCTGAAAAGCTCGGTGCAATAAGCAGTGCATGCGACGAAGTAATATCCGGCAAACTCAACGAGCATTTTCCGCTTGTTGTTTGGCAGACGGGTTCGGGCACACAGTCGAACATGAACGCCAACGAGGTAATTGCAAACCGTGCAAACCAGATTGCAGGCAGTAAGCTGTGTCACCCGAATGACGACATAAACATGAGCCAGTCATCAAACGATACCTTCCCTACCGCGATGCATATTTCGGCAGTGACGGCAATTGAAGATAAGCTTATCCCCGCAGTTGAGCTTCTTATCGCCACATTTAAGCGTCTTGAAGCGGAAAACGAGGGTATTGTAAAATCGGGGCGCACACATTTGCAGGATGCAACGCCGATTAAATTCAGCCAGGAAATCTCCGGCTGGCGTTCAAGTCTTGAGAGAGATGTTGAGCTGCTGAAACTGTCACTCAAACCCCTCTATGAGCTGGCTTTGGGCGGAACGGCTGTCGGCACGGGACTCAATGCGCCGAAAGGCTTTTCCGAGCTTGTTGCAAAAAAGGTTTCCGAGCTTACGGGTAAACCCTTTGTAACGGCACAGAACAAATTCCATGCACTTACTTCAAAAGATGAATTGGTATTTGCACACGGCGCAATAAAAGCGACCGCATGCGACATGATGAAGATTGCAAATGATGTGCGCTGGCTTGCATCGGGTCCGCGCGACGGTCTCGGAGAAATCCGCATACCCGCAAATGAGCCCGGTTCATCGATTATGCCCGGCAAGGTAAATCCGACACAGTGCGAAGCTGTAACAATGGTTGCCGTTCAGGTAATCGGCAACGACGTTGCAGTCGGCATGGCAGCATCTCAAGGCAACTTTGAACTGAATGTGTTCATGCCCGTTGCCGCATACAACTTCCTTCAGTCGGCACGTTTGCTTGCTGAGGCGATTGTATCGTTTAACAATAACTGCGCTGCCGGCATAACAGCAGATAAGGAAAAAATGTATCACAACCTGCATAACTCGCTCATGCTTGTAACCGCGCTTAACCCGTATATCGGTTATGAAAACGCTGCAAAAACCGCTCACAAGGCTTTTGAGGATAATATTTCTCTGAAAGAGGCATGTGTAAAGCTCGGATTTTTGAGCGAGGAGAAATTTGACGAGGTATTCCACCCCGAGCAAATGGTTTAATAAAAATATTGTCACACAAATATTACAATATTTGGAGGTAAACAATGAAAGTCAGTTATTTTCCCGGCTGCACCCTCCGTACAAAGGCAAAACAGCTTGATTTTTATGCACGCAAGTGTGCCGAAATTCTCGGAATTGAGCTTTGCGAAATAGAAAACTGGCAATGCTGCGGCGGCGTTTTCGTAAGCGCCAAAGACGAAATTGCCACAAAGCTTCCGAGCGTGCGCGCACTGGCTGCGGCACGTGACAGCTCACAGCCTTTGGTTACGGTATGTTCAGCCTGTCATAATGTTATAAAACAGACAAATCACGCAATGCAGACAGACGCGGATTTTGCCTCCAAGGCAAACATCTACATGTCGCAGGATAAAAATGCAGCTGAGCCATATTACGGCGAAACCGAAGTTTATCATTATCTTGAGCTGCTGCGCGATGTTGTCGGCTTCGATAAAATACGTGAGGCGGTCGTAAAGCCTCTCACAGGGAAAAAGATTGCGGCATATTACGGTTGTCTGCTTCTTCGCCCCGGCAAGGTAATGAATTTTGACGATGTTGAAAATCCGAAAATCATGGAGGACTTTATCAGCGCACTCGGCGCACAGAGTGTTATATATCCGCAGAGAAACGAATGCTGCGGCGGCTATGTAGCCCTTGAGGACAGCAATTCCGCAAAGAAAAAGTCAAGCGCCGTAAGCACAAGCGCTGCAAAAAACGGTGCGGAAATGATAGTTACGGCTTGTCCTCTGTGCAAGTACAACCTTGTAAAAAATTCAAGCCCAATTCCCGTAGTATACTTTACCGAGCTGCTTGCAGAAGCGCTCGGCGTAAAGGAGGATACTCATGAAGAATAAAAGCGAACTTCAGAAGGAACAAATTCTGCGCATGAGCGGCGTAAATCCGCTTAAATGCATGCGCTGCGGCAAATGTTCCGGTACATGTCCCTCATACGGCGAAATGGAGTATCACCCCCATCAGTTTGTATACATGGTTGAAACCGGTGATATTGAGCCGCTCATGAAATCCGATTCGATTTACAAATGTCTTTCATGCTTCGCCTGTGTTGACCGATGTCCCAGAGGCGTTGAACCGGCTAAGCTTGTAGAGGCTATAAGGCTCTGCGCCGTACGTCAAAAAGGCGCAAACCATATGACCGCAAACGACATTCCGGCGCTGATTGATGACGATATGCCTCAGCAGGCTGTTATGAGCGCCATGCGTAAATATTCTAAATAAAAAAGGAGAAACAAACCATGCAGAGAATAGGAGTTTTTGTCTGCCACTGCGGCACAAACATTGCCGGAACGGTAGATGTAAAAGCAGTTGCACAGGCGCTTAAAAGCGAGCCGGGCGTTGTTTTCTCCACCGATTATCAGTATATGTGTTCCCAGGCAGGACAGAACATGATAAAAGACGCCATTGCAGAGCATAAGCTTTCGGGCATTGTTGTCTGCTCATGTTCACCGCGTATGCACGAGGCAACTTTCCGCAAAACGGCTGCCGGAGCAGGACTTAATCCATATATGGTGGAAATAGCAAACATACGCGAACAGTGCTCATGGGTTCACAAGGAGATGCCCGTAGGCACAGAAAAAGCAATAATACTTGCAAAAGCGGCTGTTGCAAAAGTAAACCTTAACGCGCCGCTCACCCCCGGCGAAAGCCCCGTAACAAAGCGAGCGCTGGTAATCGGCGGCGGTATCGCAGGTATACAGACAGCGCTTGACATTGCCGACGCAGGTTTTCCCGTTGACATAGTTGAAACAAAGCCGACCATCGGCGGAAAAATGGCTCAGCTCGATAAAACCTTCCCCACGCTCGACTGTGCCGCATGTATTCTGACACCTAAAATGGTTGATGTTGCACAAAACGAGAAAATCCGCATTTTCTCATATTCGGAAGTAACCGACGTAAAAGGTTTCGTCGGAAATTTTGACGTTACAATCAAGCGCAAGGCAAGATATGTAAAAGAGGACGTGTGCACGGGTTGCGGCGCATGTACCGAAAAATGTCCTCAGAAAAAGGTACCCAACGAGTTTAACCTCGGCATGGACAACCGCCGTGCGATTTATATTCCGTTTGCACAGGCTGTGCCGAAGGTTGCCACGATTGACCCGAATTACTGCACTATGCTTAAGACGGGCAAATGCGGCGTATGTTCAAAGGTATGTACCGCCGGCGCTATCGACTATAAAGCACAGGACGAATTTATCGAGGAAAAATACGGCGCTATCGTTGCCGCAACGGGATTTAACCCGATTTCCATGGATAAATTCGACGAATTTGCATACTCGCAGTCAAAAGACGTTATCACCTCGCTTGAGCTTGAGCGTCTTATGAACGCCGCAGGTCCTACGGGCGGAACGCTTCTGCGTCCTTCGGACAACGAACATCCGCACACAATCGTATTTGTGCAGTGTGTAGGCTCACGATGCAGTGCATGTGCCGAAAAAGGCAAGGAGTACTGTTCAAAAATCTGCTGTATGTATACGGCAAAGCATGCAATGCTCATTCGTGACAAATATCCCGACACAGACGTTTATGTGTTCTACATAGACGTTCGTACACCGGGTAAAAACTTTGATGAATTTTACCGCCGCGCCGTTGAAGAATACGGTGTGCATTATATCAAGGGCATGGTCGGAAAAGTATCGCCCGACGGCGGCAAACTGAAGGTTCAGGCTTCCGATTTGATTGACGGAAAACAGCTTCATATTGATGCCGACCTCGTAGTTCTTGCGGCTGCGATTGAACCTGATA
>CAKSHB010000068.1 GCA_934456295.1 uncultured Clostridia bacterium
GCCTGATACGTCAAACTGCTGTGCAAGCTCGTCAAGCGTAAAAATCTCCTGCTCTGTTCCGGGGCTCCAGCCGAGAAGCGCAATGTAGTTTATTATTGCGTCCTTCAGATAGCCTTTGTTTATAAAGTCCTCATATGACGCGTCGCCGTCACGCTTTGACAGCTTTTTCTGTGCGTCCTTCATAACGGGCGAGCAATGTATATATGTCGGAATTTCCCAGCCGAACGCCTCATAAAGCAGGTTGTATTTCGGTGTTGAAGAAAGATACTCGCTGCCGCGGATAACATGCGTTATGCCCATGAGGTGGTCATCTATTACGTTTGCAAAGTTATATGTCGGAAGTCCGTCCGCTTTTAAAAGAACGTTGTCATCGAGGGTTGAGTTTTCAACAGTTATGTCGCCGAAAACCTCGTCATGAAAAGATGTTGTGCCCTCGCGTGGGATTTTCTGGCGGATAACATACGGAACACCGCTTTTGAGCTTTTCTTCGATTTCTTCTTTTGAAAGACGCGAGCAGTGACCGTCATACTTCGGCGCAACCTTCGATGCTGTTTGAATCGCACGCAGCTCTTCAAGTCGCTCTTTGTCACAGAAACAGTAATATGCGCCGCCAAGCTCAACAAGCTTATGCGCATATTCTTTATATATACCGCGGCGCTCACTCTGAATATACGGACCGCAGCCGCCGTCTTTGTCGGGACCTTCGTCATGGGTAAGCCCTGTGTCGGCAAGTGTTCTGTATATCAAATCAACCGCGCCGTCAACATATCTTTCCTGATCGGTGTCCTCAATTCTCAAAATAAATTCGCCGCCGTTTTTGCGCGCGAGAAGCCATGCATAGAGCGCTGTGCGCAGATTGCCTATGTGCATGTAGCCTGTCGGGCTTGGTGCAAAACGCGTTCTTACTTTTTTTGCCATTTGTAAAAGCCTCCTGTATTAAAGCTGTTAAATTTTAATATATTCATACAATCATATCCTTTATTATTATAAGACCTCTGAGCGGTATTGTCAACCAAAAAATGACATGGCATTTTTATATGATTTGCAGTATTTTAAATCGGCAAAGATATATCGTAAGAGACGATGGCAAAATGCGGGAAATAAAAATTAAAAAATTTGTAAAAAAGGCTTGATTTTTGACGCGGTTTGTGATATCCTATTATGGCGTAAAAAATACACACGCTTTATAAATCCGAGGGCGGTGCCGCATGCGGTTCCCGAGGGTGGAGCATAAAGCGGAGGTATTGGAAGGGGAAAATCCCCGAAAAAATAAAACCGG
The DNA here is from genome assembly GCA_934456295.1 of uncultured Clostridia bacterium. Taxonomy (GTDB): domain Bacteria; phylum Bacillota; class Clostridia; order UBA1381; family UMGS1253; genus Aphodoplasma. The sequence goes on from CAKSHB010000068.1 coordinate 1,280, forward strand.
AGGTGCTATTTAAAATGGCAAACGTAATTTCAATGAAACAGCTTCTTGAGGCAGGTGTTCATTTCGGACATCAGACAAGACGCTGGAACCCGAAAATGGCTGAGTACATTTTCACAGAGAGAAACGGTATCTACATTATTGACCTTCAGAAAACAGTTAAGAAGGTTGAAGAGGCTTATAACTTCATCAGAGAAGTTGCAGCAGACGGCGGAGATATCCTTTTTGTAGGCACAAAGAAGCAGGCTCAGGATTCGATAAAGGAAGAGGCTGAGCGCGTTGGTATGTACTATGTTAACGCAAGATGGCTCGGCGGTATGCTCACAAACTTCAAAACAATCAAAAAGCGTATCGACAGACTTGAGCAGCTTGTTAAAATGGAGGAAAACGGTACATTCGACCTTCTCCCCAAAAAGGAAGTAAGCAAGCTTATGGCTGAGCGCGAAAAGCTCGAGAAATACCTCGGCGGTATCAAAGATATGAAGAAGCTGCCCGGCGCACTCTTTATAGTTGACCCGCGCAAGGAGAAGATTGCTATATCTGAGGCTAAAAAGCTCGGCATTCCCGTTGTCGCAATCGTTGATACAAACTGTGACCCCGATGAGGTTGATTATGTAATTCCCGGCAACGATGACGCTATCCGTGCGGTAAAGCTTATTGCATCGGCTATGGCAAACGCTGTTCTCGAAGGAAAGCAGGGAGAGCAGTTTGCATCTGAGGATGCAGCAGATGAAGCATCTGAGGCAGAGTCTGAGGAAAACTAATTTGTAACTGAAAACAGGCGGTCTTTTTAGTCTTTGTTATAAAAGGCACAAGGCCGCTGTTTTGACAAATACAGAAAAATAAAACTTGTCCGGCGCGAAACGCTGTGCGGACGGGCATACGATGAATTATGAATACGGAAAGGATTGGATAATAAATGTTTACAGCTACTGATGTAAAAAATCTCAGAGAAAAAACAGGGTGCGGCATGATGGACTGCAAAAAGGCGCTCACAGAGGCTGACGGCGATATGGAAAAGGCTCTCGAGTTTCTGAGAGAGAAGGGACTTGCTACGGCTGCGAAAAAGTCGGGCAGAATTGCGGCAGAGGGTATCGTTGACGCATATGTTGACGGCAATGTCGGCGTACTTGTTGAGGTTAACGCCGAAACAGACTTCGTTGCAAAAAATGATGAATTCCGCACATTTGTTACGGGTGTTGCAAAGGAAATTGCAAACAGCAATCCCGCAAATGTTGAGGAGCTTCTTGAGAAGCCGTTTGAGGGCGGTCAGAGTGTGCGTGACGCTTTGACGGAAAAAATCGCAAAAATCGGCGAGAACATGAATATCAGACGTTTCGAGAGATATGAGGGTATCGTTGAAACATATATTCACGGCGGCGGAAGAATAGGTGTTATGGTAAAGTTTGATACAACTCCCGAGGCTGCTGCTACAGAGGACTTCAAGACACTTGCAAAGGACGTTGCGATGCAGATTGCCGCTATATTCCCGCAGTATATTGCACCCGAGGACGTTCCTGCCGAGGTTGTTGAGAAGGAAAAAGAAATCCTTACGGCACAGGCTATAAATGAGGGTAAGCCGGCAAACATTGCAGAGAAGATGGTTGCAGGAAGAATTAAGAAGTTCTATAAGGAAGTTTGCCTTATTGAGCAGCCGTTTATCAAGGACGGAGATAAGTCGGTTGGCGCGGTTATAAAAGAAGTTTCCGCAAAAATCGGTGCGCCCGTAAGTGTTGCAAAGTTTGCAAGACTTGAAAAGGGTGAAGGTCTTGAAAAAAGAGAAGATAATTTTGCAGATGAAGTTGCAAATATGATAAAATAGTAGTAAAATATAAGGGACAAGTAATTTGTTCCCAGTTTTGACCGACAAAGGGGGAGCACGTGATTTGTGTTCTCCCTTTTTTGAACAGACAATTTTGTGCGACGGTTTTTTGAAAAAAACGGTGTGGCGAAATGCGGATTACGGGGGATAATATAAAAAATAATCGGGAGGTTGATTTCTTTGCAGGCAAAGCATAAAAGAGTTTTATTAAAAGTGAGCGGCGAGGCGCTGGCAGGCGCAAACAAGACGGGGCTTAACCCCGAAACACTCGCGTCAATATCTGCGGCGATAAAAAAATGCGTTGATATGGGCGTACAGATTGCGATTGTTGTTGGCGGCGGAAATTTCTGGCGCGGCAGAACGGGTGAAAACATGGACCGCACGAGAGCTGACCATATGGGCATGCTTGCCACGGTTATAAATGCGCTTGCGCTCGGCGACGCGCTTGAGGCACAGGGAGTTCCCACAAGGGTGCAGACGGCGATTGAGATGCGCCAGATTGCGGAGCCTTATATACGCGGACGCGCGATGCATCATCTTGAGTCGGGCAGAGTTGTAATCTTCGGCTGCGGTACGGGAAATCCGTTCTTCTCGACGGATACGGCTGCGGCGCTGCGTGCGGCAGAGATTGACGCTGAAATTATACTGCTTGCGAAGAAGGTTGACGCGGTTTATGACTCAGACCCGAATATAAATCCCAATGCGGTTCGCTTTGATGAGCTTTCGTATATCGATGTGCTCAACAGGGGTCTTGGTGTAATGGATTCGACCGCAACATCACTGTGTATGGACAATGACATTCCGATACGCGTGTTCGGACTTGATGACCCGGAAAATATTGTTCGCGCGGCATGCGGCGAAAAAATCGGCACACTGGTATCGAAAAAGTAATGATTTGCGCCGTGCATACGGGCAAACGCGGCAGCAGGTTATAAATTAAAAAATAATGAATAAGTTAAATAAAGGAGGATTTTACCATGGCAGCAAAATATCCGGAAGTTTCGGGCAAGATGGACAAAACAATAAACGTTTACAGCGAGGATTTGCAGGCAGTGCGCGCAGGACGTGCAAATCCGGCGATACTCGATAAAATTATGGTAGATTATTACGGTACACAGACACCTATTCCGCAGCTCGGAAATGTATCTGTGCCCGAGGCGCGTACGCTTCTCATTCAGCCCTGGGACATAAATGCGGTAAAAGAGGTTGAAAAGGCAATATTGAAATCCGAACTCGGAATTAACCCCAACAATGACGGAAAGACAATACGCCTTACATTTCCGCCGCTCACCGAGGAGCGCAGAAAGGAAATTGTGAAGGATATTCATAAGCGTTCGGAGGAGGCAAAGGTTGCAATCCGTTCAATCCGCCGTGATGCGATTGAGAATTATAAGTCGCAGAAGAAAAACGGAGAAATCACAGAGGACGATTTGAAGGAAATTGAAAAGGATATTCAGAATATCACCGACAGCTACATCAAGGATATCGATGCTATGCTTGTAAAGAAAGAGAAAGAAATTTTAGAGGTTTGATAAATTTAAAGTTTTTATAAAACTTTAAACATCGGAGGCTGACATGGCGCTGTTTCGCAAAAACAAAAAAGAATATGACAAACAGAGCTTGCCGAAGCATGTTGCAATCATCATGGACGGAAACGGCAGATGGGCGAAAAAACGCTCGCTGCCGCGCATGATGGGGCATCGTGCAGGCGCGGACGCACTGCGCAAGGTGAGCCGTTTTGCCGGAAATATGGGAATAGAGTACATCACCGTTTACGCATTTTCAACGGAGAACTGGAAACGTTCCGACGAGGAGGTTTCGGGGCTTATGTCACTGCTGCTCGAATATCTGAAAAATGCGGAAAAAGAGCTTGGCGGCGATGATGTGCGCATACGCGTAATAGGCGATACATCGCGTTTTTCCGATGAAATAAGAGAGCAGATTGAGCGTGTTGAAAGGGTTACAAAGGACAACAAATCCGTTACGGTTACGCTGGCTTTAAACTATGGGGGACGCGATGAAATCCTGCGTGCGGCAAGGTCGGCGGCAGAAGATGTTAAAAACGGGCTGATAAGTGCGGACGATATTGATGAGAAGCTTTTTTCGTCAAAGCTGTATACGTCATATATGCCCGACCCCGATTTGGTGATACGGACGAGCGGCGAGCTGAGGCTGAGCAACTATCTGCTGTGGCAGATATCATACAGCGAATTTTATTTTACGGACACATTGTGGCCCGATTTTGATGAAAAAGAGTTCACAAAGGCAATTGATACATATATTTCAAGGGAAAGACGCTTCGGAGGACGGTAAAATAAGCTGTGCGGCGGCGGAACGGAGAAAAAGACGTATGAGCAAGGATACAACGATAAGGGTAATAACGGCAGTGGTAGGGCTTATCATGTTTTTTGTGGTGATTTTTGCGGACATGATTGTGTTTGACATAGCTCTGGGCGTGATTATACTGATGATGCTGTTTGAAGTTTTTTATGTATTCAAAAGCGATATTCTGCTGAAAATATTCGGTGTTTCGGGCTCGGTGCTGATTATATTTACGCTTGCATATGATAAGCAGCTGTTTGTACCGGCTCTGGTGCTTTATGTTGCAGTGATGGCTGCGGCGGCGGTGTTTGGACACAAAAAAATCAGTTTTGCCGATATGGCTGCGGTATTGTTTGCGACACTGTACATAACGGTGTTTATGTCGTTTGTGGCGCGTGCGAGAGAGATGGACGAATTTGGGCTTTACTATGTATGCCTGATTTTTGCATGCGCGTGGATGACGGATACGGGAGGGTATTTTATCGGCAGATTTTTCGGACGGTATAAGCTTGTGCCGGAAATAAGCCCTAAAAAAACAGTTGAGGGAGCGATAGGTGCGGTTGTGTTTTCGGTTATCGGCTGTGTGCTGCTCGGTGTTTTTGCAAACATAATTTCAAACGCACAGTCAAATCTGCTGCTTCTGGCGGCTGTGGGTGCGGTCGGTTCATGTACCGCACAGGTTGGCGATTTGATAGCTTCACAGATGAAACGTACCTGCGGAGTAAAGGATTTCGGCAATATAATGCCGGGGCACGGCGGTGTGCTTGACCGTTTTGACAGCGTCATTATGACTGCACCGCTTGTGTACTATTTTTGCGCATATTTTGCAAATATAGGAATGAACATATTCTGAATTTGAATTAATTATTGAATTTTGGTTTAAACTTATGACAAAAGAAGGTAAGTGTGATGGCACATAATATATCAATTCTCGGCTCGACGGGTTCAATCGGAACGCAGAGTCTTGACATTGTTTCTCAAAGCCCTGATATCAACGTATTGGGGCTTTGTGCAAATAATAACATAAAACTGCTTGAAGAACAGGCGCGTAGGTTTTTGCCGCGTCTTGTTTGCGTTTATAACGAAAAAAAGGCATCGGAGCTTAAAGTTAAGCTTGCCGATACATCTGTCAGGGTGACGGGCGGTGCGGATGGTCTTTGCGAAGTTGCGGCGATGGACGGCACGGATACGGTTTTGACGGCTGTTATGGGTTTTGCCGGACTTGCGCCGACAGTTGAGGCGATAAAATGCGGTAAAAACATAGCTCTTGCAAACAAGGAAACAATGGTTGCGGCAGGCGATTTTGTAACGTCGCTTGCAAAAAAACACGGCGTTTCAATTTTGCCTGTTGACAGTGAGCACAGTGCAATTTTTCAGTCGCTTGAGGGAATGCATGAAAAAAATCAGGTAAAAAAGCTCATACTTACAGCGTCGGGTGGACCGTTCTACAAAAAGAAGAGGAAAGAGCTTGTGAACATAACGCCCGAACAGGCGCTGAAGCACCCTAACTG
>CAKSHB010000069.1 GCA_934456295.1 uncultured Clostridia bacterium
CTTTCTCTGTCAGAACTACCGATGTCAGACTTTGCGGAATTTCCTCTGCAAAGTAAGCCGGCGTTTCATTCATACTAAACAGCTCTGTATCTGTGACCTGTTTTTCTGTCAGCACTTTTTGAACCTTCATATCGGCAGTCTGCTTTGCGGCGAAAACCGCCTCTTCTACAGATACGCCAAATCCGCTGTTTGCCGCCAAAACATTCCCTTGCGCTTTCATTTTTACTATATAGCGGTCGCAGAGCGGAAGTTTTTCAATTTCAATTTCAGCCTTTCTGCGGACAATTTGCCGTTCCGCGGCAGTCTGACGCATTTGTTCCCGATCTGCTTTTGACATCTGCGTCTGCTGTGCAAATATAGTCGAAGCTTGTCCAAAAATTAAAAATAAGCATAGTGTTAAACATAAACTTTTTCTTTTCATAACTGACCTCTTTTCTTTAATTTTTAAACATAACCGCACAAATTAACTTCATATTTTTGACATTTTTTGTATATTTTTCCTGTGCGTACAGTATACCATTGCGCCCATGCAAAAAATGTTAAATTTTGTCGATTGATATAATATAAAACTATACAAACTTTTTCCATGCAATTTGGTAATTATTTTTTTAACCCAACAGCCCCCTCCGGCACACACTAAAAACTTACATGGGGCGGATTTTGGATACAGAGCGGTTGCTGCCGAATTTACATGCAAATATAAAAAAGCTGAAAACCCAACTTTTTTGAGTTTTCAGCTCTTTGCCTTTTCTGTGTAAATTCACTTAAATCTTTTAATCATTTACCGACTTATGAATTTTCGTCTGCCGCTTTGTTTCATTTTATAACGTCTTTATTACTCAGACAAACTTTCAACAAGCTTAATAACCTCATCAACCGCACCGTCCTTTGCCACACTCATCTTGACACTCTTGTCACGCGTGGAAATTTCAATTTCACCGTTTGCAAGTCCGCGCTGGCTGATAACCACACGCACCGGAACGCCCAGCAAATCCGCATCGGCAAACTGTATGCCTGCGGCAGCCTTGCGGTCGTCAAACAGCACCGACAAATGCTTGTCACACAGATTTCTATAAACCTGCCCGGCAGCCTCTCTGACTTCATCTTTCTGAATGTTAAGCGCACATATATGCACCTGCCACGGAGCAACGCTCATGGGCCATATCGGACCGTAGTCATCATGGTTATCTTCAATTATGCTTGCAAGCAGTCTGCCTACGCCTATTCCGTAGCAGCCCATTATCGGAGTTTTGCGCTCACCGTCGGCATCTATATATTCCATGTGCATACTCTTTGAATACTTTGTGCCGAGCTGGAATATATTTCCCACCTCAATACCGCGCTCAATCGATATCGGCTTGCCGCATTTCGGGCATATTGCGCCGTCAACAACCTTTGCAACGTCAACATACTTTTCGGGGTTTATATCGCGCTTCATGCAGACACCCGAAATATGGTAGTTTTCTTTGTTCGCACCGCACACGAGGTCATTTTCATCACGCAGTGATTCGTCATATATAACATCACAGCCGCTCTCAAGCTTATAAGGTCCTATAAAGCCGAAAGTCAAATCCGTGTTCTCATAGTCGGTATACGGATATATATTTGAACCAACCTCACGTTTGAGCTTTGCCTCATTTACCTCAAGGTCGCCGCGTATGAATACAACAAGCGGCTTGTCCGAATTATCCGTAGCAAATACGGTTGCTTTTATTGTGTTCGACGCATCTGTATCAAACTTCTTTGCAATCGAATCGATGTCTTTCATGTCGGGCGTATATACTTCCTCAATGCTGCTCTCAGCCATGCCTCGGTTTTTATACACACACTTTGCAATTTCCATGTTTGCGCTGTAGCCGCACTCTTTGCATATAACAAGCGAATCCTCGCCGAAATCGTTTATAAGCATAAACTCATGCGCAACATTTCCGCCCATCATTCCCGTATCGGAGTACACGGAAATCACATTTTTAAGTCCGGCACGTCTGTAAATTTTCTCATATGCCTCATGACAGCGCATATAATAACGCTCCAAATCCTCCTGCGACGTATGGAAAGAATATGCGTCCTTCATCGTAAACTCACGCACACGTATAAGTCCGCCGCGGCTTCTCGGCTCATCGCGGAATTTCGTCTGTATCTGATATATCATAAACGGATACTTTGTGTACGAAAGAGCCTCGCTTCTTGCAAGGTGCACAGCCGCCTCCTCATGCGTCATTCCGAGCAGCATATCCATGCCGGCACGGTCGCGTATGCGCATAAGCTCACTGCCCACACTTTCCCATCTGCCCGACTCCTTCCACAAATCGGCAGGCAGTACAACAGGCATCAGTACCTCCTGTCCGTCAATCGCGTCCATTTCCTCGCGTATTATGTTTTCGATTTTCTCAACAATCTTCTTGGCAGGCGGCAAAAGCGAATATATACCGTTTGCAACTTGGCGCATATATCCTCCGCGCAGAAGGAAAATATGGCTTACCATTGCCGCATCTGCCGGTTTCTCCTTATACCGTTCTCCCAAAAGATGACTCATTAACATATTTAAAGCTCCCTCGTATATAATTATAGTAGTTTTTAAAGTTCCTCTTCAAGAACCATGATATTTTTTAATGCCGCATGTTTTTTATCAAATTCTTTTGCAAAAGCAGCATATTTATTTTTTTGTGATTGTTACTGTCTGTGTTGCCTCGTCCCAGCCAACCTCCGCACCAAGCTTTTCTGCTATAAAGCGCAGCGGAAGGTATGTTCTGTCATTTTCCACAAATGCCGGCGAGTCAAGTTCAACATTCTCGGTCGTTTTATGCTCAATATTTTTATACTCTGCCACACTCGCATATTTTTGACCGATTACTATCGAAATATCGGCTTTTCTTGCTTTAATTAGTACCTTCTGAGTATTTTCCTGCCAACCGACCTGCGCGCCGAGTGCCTCTGCAACAAAACGTATCGGCAGCATTGTACGGTCGTTTACAACCATAGGCGCTACATCGTTTACAATGTTTTCTCCGTTTACGGTTGCGTTAACATCTCCGATTTTAAGAGTGATAACCGTCGGCGGTGTTATATCCTTTGTAATTTTTTCCTTTTTTGCAGCTTCCTTCGGAATTGCAGATATAATTGTATCATCTTTCACAAACATCACATAATCGCCGTTGTCCTTCAAATCCTTATCGGAAATACTCAGCGTAACATCGCTTACTTTTTCTCCGCTCGGATTTTCCCTGGTATAAATTTTTCCGCTCACCGCTGCCTTGTCACCAGAAACGTTTACCGTGCCGATATACTGCACATATCCCTGTTTGAAGATGATACCGCCCGATACCCATTCTGCGGTTGAAAGGTCGGGCTGATACCCATTCCATCTGTTAATTTCGACCATTTCACCGTTTAACACGTTATAGATTACCTTTGCAAGCTGCGAATATGTTATGTTTGACTCATAGTCTAACGGTACGTTGTATGCATAGCCTGCCCTATATGCACCGTTCAGAGCATCGTAACCATATTGTAAGTTGGCATAATGGCAAAATGCATCATATACCTGCAATAATGTAACATTATCTTTCTTTTTGCTCACCGGACACTCATCTCCGGTAAAGCTGTCATAAATCTCTGCAAAGCCGTCATATGTAACAATTTCGTCCGCCTTTTCATATACATCCGGAATAATCCCGAGGTCATAGCATACCTTTACGGCGTTCGGACACTCAATGTTTTCATTTGCCTCTCCTGCCGCCATACACGGCACAGCCTGCATAAGCATAAATGCCAAAAGAATTATGCTCATAACCCTGCTTGTTTTCTTCATAAAAAATCTCCCCATTCATTTTTAATAATCCCTTTTATAAAAATAATCCCCTTTATCTGCGCCGAACATCATAACCGCGCAAGATGTTGCCGAACAATACCTTTTATATTAGACTTTCCGGTAACAAATCGGCATATCATCTTATTATAACACTATTTAAAAGCCATTGTCAACCATACAGCCTTCAAATATAACACTTTTCGGCATTTTTTGTAACCCTTCTGTATACTATAAGTATAGATAAAGCAGATATTCTTTCCAAAGTTTAAAGTATCTAACTTTTTACCTGAATTTGGAACTTATTGCCTTGACACTCTGCATTATGCAATAGTATAATATTTATTATAAACTTTTTTGGGAGGTATTTAACTGTTATGAAACGTGTTTATAATTTTTCCGCAGGCCCGTCGGCTATGCCGGAATCGGTGCTGAAAATTGCGGCTGATGAAATGCTGTGCTACAAAAATTCGGGTATGTCCGTTATGGAAATGAGCCATCGCTCAAAGGAATATCAGGAGATTATAGACGCCGCATTTGCAAATCTGCGCGAGGTAATGCAGATACCCGACAACTACAATATACTGTTTATGCAGGGCGGCGCTACGGCGCAGTTTGACGCAATTCCGCTCAACCTCATGAAAAAAGGTTCGGCTGATTTTGTGGATTCGGGCACATGGTCCAAAAAAGCAATCAAGCTTGCAAAAAAATACGGCAATGTGCGCGTTCTCGCTTCATCGGAGGCAGATAAATACGACCATATTCCGGATTTTGACGAAAATGACATTGACCCGAACGCCGACTACTTCTATATGACCATGAACAATACCGTTGCCGGCACAAGATACACACATCTTCCCGACACAAAAGGCGTTCCGATTGTTACTGATATGTCGTCGTGTATTCTTTCCGAAGTATACGACGTAAGCAAATTCGGTCTTATTTTTGCCGGCGCGCAGAAAAACATGGGCCCCGCAGGCGTTGCGGCAGTTATCATACGTGACGACCTCATGGGTGACTGCATGGATATAACTCCCGAGCTTTACAACTATAAGGCAAACTTTGAAAAAGGCTCAATGCTCAACACGCCCCCGACATACACAATCTACATGCTCAAACTCATGCTTGACTGGGTAAAAGAAATGGGCGGCGTTGCAGAACTTCAGAAAATCAACGAAAAGAAAGCGGCAATGCTTTATGACTACCTTGACAATTCAAAACTTTTCCGCGGCAGAGTTGCAAAAAAAGACCGTTCAATGATGAACGTTACTTTCGTAATCGGCGATGAAGCGCTCGAAAAGAAATGCGTTGCCGAAGCAAAAGAAGCAGGACTTTATAACCTCGGCGGCCACAGAATTATGGGCGGTCTGCGTGCAAGCATATATAACGCAATGCCTGTTGAAGGTGTAAAAGCTCTGATAGAGTTTCTCGAAAAGTTTGAAAAGGAAAACAAGAGATAACTTTTCAGATATGTTTAAAAAAATGCTTTACATGTCCGCGGTAAGGCAAAAAGGTATTTATAATGCGGACGGAAAGGCTATGATTTAATAATGAATATACTCGCATTAAATAAAATCGCAGGATGCGGACTTGAAAAATTTGAAAAAGTAAACTACACCGTGACAGACGACGCTGCATCAGACGCCGACGGTATAATCCTCAGAAGCTTCTCTATGCACGATATGACCATGCCGTCATCGCTTAAGGCGATTGCACGCGCAGGCGCAGGTGTCAACAACATTCCCGTTGATAAATGCTCCGAAAAAGGAATTGTCGTATTTAACACTCCCGGAGCAAATGCAAACGCGGTTAAAGAGCTTACAATCGCCGCACTTCTTCTCACGTCGAGAGATATCGTCGGCGGTATAGAATGGGCAAAAACGCTCATGGGCAATGGTGACGCTGTCGGTAAAATGGTTGAAAAAGGCAAAAGCGCTTTTGCCGGTCAGGAAATCATGGGCAAAACGCTCGGCGTTATCGGTCTTGGCGCAATCGGCGTTATGGTTGCAAATACAGCAATTTCGCTCGGTATGGAGGTTATCGGCTATGACCCGTATCTCTCCGTTGACGCAGCATGGAATTTGTCGCGCAGTGCAAAGAAAGCTTCCGACATAAAGGAAATTTTAGCAAACTGCGATTATATTACGCTCCATCTTCCGCTCAACGACTCAACACGCGGCATGATTGGTTCCGAGCAGTTTGCGCAGATGAAGAAAAATGTGCGCCTTTTGAACTTCTCGCGCGGCGAGCTTGTTGATACAGACGCACTCAAAGCAGCTATCGCAGACGGCACAATCGCAAAATATGCGGTTGATTTTCCTGCCGAGCAAACACTCGCTATGGAAAACGTTATAGCAATCCCACACCTCGGCGCATCAACCAAGGAGTCTGAGGATAACTGTGCGGTTATGGCTGCAAAAGAGCTTATCGACTATTTGCAGAACGGCAACATAAAAAATTCGGTAAACTTCCCGAATTGCTTCATGGAAAGAGAAGCCGACACAAGAGTTACGATAATTCATAAAAACATTCCGAATATGCTTACGCGCTTTTCTTCGATTATTGCTGAAGATAATCTGAATATCGCTCACATGCTCAACAAGAGCAAAAAAGATTACGCATATACGATTATAGACATTGACGGCATTGTTGATGAAAAAATTGCCGATAAGATAAGCACACTTGACGATGTTCTGGCTGTAAGAGTTATTGCATAA
>CAKSHB010000070.1 GCA_934456295.1 uncultured Clostridia bacterium
TACATACTCGGATATATCTGAAAAATGGATTGATGAAAACACTGTAGAGGTTACAAACAACGGCGGTTTTGATACGGGCTACAGTGTGCTGAAATTTATTTATAAGCCGAATAAGGCTCTGTCGGGCTTTAAGAAGATTTTCCTGAAAAAGGGCGAAACAAAAACGGTAAAATTTGAGGGGGATTTTATATAAGTATTTATCTGAAGAGGCAAATACGGCAAAAAGGCAGACAGGCGGTAATTTGCACCGTTTGCCTGCTTTTTTGTTAAAAAGAGAATACCGCCGGATATGCCGGCAGATATTTCTTGCTTCTTGCAGTATGCATGAAAAATACACATGTTTTTTGCTTAGGGATACATTAATACTTGACAAGACGCAAAAAGCATGGTATAGTCAAATTATAAATTTAATAAAGTAAATGCAGTGACAGGGACAAAGCGTTGTCCGGCGAAGCCGAGAGAGCTGTTGGTTGCTGAAAAACAGCCTTTGCCGCAATTTGCGAACTCACCCTTGAGCAGTCAGCTGAAAGCCGTAATGGTTACGTAACGGTTATTAGGTGCGACCGGGTTTCTCACCGTTATTAACGAGAGGACATTGATGGATGTCCGATAAGCAGGCGTTTTTTTGTCTGCATGAGTGGTATCGCGCAAAGAGTATAGCTTTGTCATCTCCTGCATTGTGTTTGCAGGAGATTTTTTTGTGTCGGCTTTTATCTGATGAACGGGAGCCGCAAAAACAAGAACGGAAAGGAACGTAGTAAAATGAAAATAGCGTTTTCAACATTAAGCTGTCCAAATTACAGCTGGCCGGATATTTTTTCGATGGCAAAGGATTTGGGATTTGACGGAATTGAAGTCCGCGAAATCAGAGAAGAAGTTGCAACATCACCGTTTTCGCCGCAAAAGTGCGAAAAAACTGCCGAAAAAATGCGCGAAATGAAGCTTGAAATTCCGTGCCTTTCTACGGGCTGCTGTTTGAAATATGCCGACAGGCATGATGAAAATCTTGCCGAAATCAGACAGTATATTGATGTTGCGGGAAAGGTTGGGGCAAAATATATCAGAATACTGGCTGACCTTGATGCGGCGCCGGACGGAGAGGTTGATGACGCACGGATTGCTGAAACGGTGAAGGAGCTTACGGAGGACGCAGAGAAAAACGGAGTAATGCTTCTTATAGAAACAAACGGCGTATACGGCGACACAAAGAGGCTGTGCAATCTTTTGAACGACATAGCGAGCGACAGCGTGGGCGCATTGTGGGATGTACACCATCCGTACAGGTTTTTCGGCGAAAAGCCGGAGGAAACGCTGCAAAATCTCGGCGCATATATAAAGCATGTGCATGTAAAAGACTCTGTGATTAAAGACGGAGAAGTGCAGTATAAGATGATGGGCGAGGGAGATGTTCCGATTGATGAAATTATGTTCTCGCTTCGTTCAATAAATTATGAGGGATACATAACGCTTGAATGGGTTAAAAAGTGGGCGCCGGATTTGTGCGACGCAGGCATAGTATTTCCGCATTTTGTGAATTTCATGGAAAAGTATACCTCGCGCGTGAACTCACGCGGCAGACTTATTGATAACATGCGTGGAACGGGAAAATATGTATGGCCGAAGGAGCAGCTTATCGATTTGACATTTCCGCAGGTGCTTGACAGAATGGTTGAAGAGTTTCCCGATCGGTATTGCTTCAGATATACCACGCTTGACTATACGAGAACGTATTCACAGTTCCGCGATGATGTCGATACATTTGCGCGTTCGCTTATAGCCATGGGTGTAAGACCGGGCGACCATGTTGCGATATGGGCGACAAATGTTCCGGCATGGTATCTGACATTCTGGGCAACGACGAAAATCGGTGCGGTGCTTGTTACGGTAAACACGGCGTATAAGATTTATGAGGCGGAGTATCTTTTAAGACAGTCTGATACGCATACTCTGGTTATGATTGACGGTTATAAGGATTCGGACTATGTTTCGATTATAAAGGAGCTGTGTCCCGAGCTTGAAACGCTTGAAGAAGGAAAGCAGCTTCATGCGAAAAGACTGCCGTTTCTGCGCAATGTAATTACGGTGGACTCAAAGCAGAAGGGCTGCTATACATGGGACGAGGCAATTGCGCGCGCAAAGGAGGCGCCTGTCGAGGAGGTGTACCGCCGTGCTGCCGCAATCGATAAGCATGATGTGTGCAACATGCAGTACACATCGGGTACGACAGGATTTCCAAAGGGTGTAATGCTGACACATTACAATGTAGTAAATAATGGAAAGGCGATAGGCGACTGCATGGATTTGTCAACGGCAGACCGCATGATGATACAGGTGCCGATGTTCCACTGCTTCGGAATGGTGCTCGCTATGACAGCTGCAATGACTCATGGAGTAACGATGTCGCCGATACCTGCATTTTCACCGCGCAGAGGGCTTGACTGCATAAACCGCGAAAAGATTACATGCTTCCATGGTGTGCCGACAATGTTTATTGCAATGCTTGGACATGAGAACTTTGACAAGACCGACTTTTCGCATATGCGTACAGGAATTATGGCAGGCTCTCCGTGCCCGATAAAGACAATGGAGGAAGTTGTAAGCAAAATGCATATGAGCGAAATATGCATAACGTACGGGCAGACAGAGGCATCACCGGCAACAACTATGAGCAAGACGACCGACTCGCTTGAAACACGCGTAAATACAGTTGGCGCGCCTATTTTCGGAGTTGAATGTAAGGTGGTTGACCCCGAAACATACGAAGAGCTTCCGGATAATGTGGACGGCGAATTTGTTGCAAGAGGCTACAACATAATGAAGGGGTATTATAAAATGCCTGCGGCAACGGCTGCAGCAATAGATAAGGACGGCTGGCTCCATTCGGGAGATTTGGCAAGAAGAACGCCCGAAGGGTATTTCAAAATTACGGGGCGTATAAAAGATATGATTATACGTGGCGGAGAAAACTTGTATCCGAAGGAGATTGAGGACTTTATATATACACATGAGCGCGTGAGCGATGTTCAGGTAATAGGCGTGCCGGATAAGCAGTACGGCGAGGAGGCTATGGCATGCGTTATTGTAAAAGAAGGTGAAACGCTCAGTGAAGAGGAATTGCGCGAGTATATGATGACAAACATGGCAAAGCATAAGGTGCCGAAATATATACGTTTTGTTGAGTCGTTCCCGATGAATGCGGCGGGCAAAATCCTCAAATATAAAATGCGTGAGGACGCAATCGAGTATCTCGGACTTCAAGACGCGAGCAAGATTGTGACGGCATAAAATGACAAAACTGCTTCGCTTTGGCGGAGCAGTTTTTTATGCGGTTTAAGTTTACAGTTTGCGATAAAAAATTTTTAATAAGATTTAATAACTCTATTTGGAAATTTTACGCTCGTCGGACTGTTTTTTGAGCAGATAATTATAATAGTCACGCAGTTCGCGCTTGTGATCCTCTGTGAGTCTGCTTATATCAAGAATGTTGTTTGTCTTGTATTCCGAACCGTCCTCCACGATGTTTGAGCGGCGTACGTCGGACACACCGAGCATATAGTCCGATGAAACTCTGAAAAACTTACATATCTCGACAAGGTTTACATAGTCGGGAACACGCTTGCCACTTTCCCAATAGCAGATACAAGCCCGCGTCACATTAAACAGATTTGCAATTTCCTGCTGTGTATATCCGCCGTCCGTACGCAATGCTTTAAAACGCTCGGCGAATATGTCGTTGTTGATAGTATCCATAATTTTGCACCTCCGAATATTGCCAAATATGCATAACCGATATACTGTAAATACATAACCATATATAAGTATACAAAAATATAACGGCAAGTGTAAATTTAAGAAAACTGTTGATTTTTAGTCTGTATTAATATATAATACTATGGTAGTCTGTCATAGATATAAAAAAAGAAAGAGGGATACGATGACTGCGTTGGTTGAGTTTATAAAAAACAGTTTTTCCGCCGAGTGGGCGACTCTGTTTATTTCCATGCTTCCGATAGTGGAGCTCAGAGGAGGAATACCCTTCGGGATTGCAATGGGGCTTGACTGGTATACGGCTATGTTTATCGGCGTTCTGGGAAACATGATTCCGGTTCCGTTTATTATATGGTTTATACGCCCGATATTAAACTTTCTTCGCAGACGCAAGTGTTTTGCAAAGCTTGTGGCGTGGCAGGAAAGAAAGATGAAGAAACATTCGGCGAGCGTTGCGAAATACAGTGCGCTGGGATTGTTTTTGTTTGTTGCGATACCGCTCCCGGGCACGGGCGCATGGACAGGCGCGATGGTTTCAGATTTTCTTGATATGAAAATGTCACATTCGCTTATTTCAATATGTGCAGGAGTGATTGTTGCGGCGGCTTTGGTTACGGTTGCGGCTATGGGTGTTGTGAGCGGGCTTGAGTGGCTCATAAAATAGAAAAAATATAAAATTAAACATAAAACAGTGTTTTATACGGCAAAAAATAATTTTGCCGCAGGAAGGATGGTTATAAAAAATGAGCAGAAGATTGTTTACCTCCGAATCCGTTACGGAGGGGCATCCGGATAAAATATGCGACCTTATATCGGACGCAATTTTAGATGACATTATTTCAAAGGACAAAAATGCGCGTGTTGCATGTGAAGTTACTGTTACAACGGGTCTTGTTATGGTTGTCGGAGAAATAAGCACAACGGCAGATTTTGATGTGCAGGAGATTGTGCGTTCAACCGTGAAAGAGGTTGGTTACGACAGAGCGAAATTCGGCTTTGACTGTGACACATGTGCGGTTATAACCGCACTGGACAAGCAGTCGCCCGATATTGCGCTCGGTGTTGACAATGCGCTTGAAGTAAAGGATGGCGAGCTTGCGGAGGCAAACGGCGCCGGCGACCAGGGCATGATGTTCGGCTATGCATGCAATGAAACGGAGCAGTATATGCCGATGCCGATATATCTTGCGCACAAAATGGCGCGCAGACTTACGCAGATACGCAAAGACGGTGTGCTCAGCTATCTGCGCCCCGACGGCAAAACGCAGGTTACGGTTGAGTATGACGGTGACAAACCCGTGCGTATTGACACGGTTGTAGTATCAAGCCAGCATGACGCCGAGGTATCGCTCGACACAATCAGACGAGATATAATCGAGCATGTTATAAAGCCGACACTGCCGGCAGAGCTTGTTGATGAAAATACAAAGTATTATATAAATCCGACGGGACGTTTTGTTGTCGGAGGACCTCAGGGCGATTCGGGTCATACGGGCAGAAAGATAATTGTTGACACATACGGCGGATATTCCAGACACGGCGGCGGCGCATTTTCGGGCAAAGACCCGACGAAGGTTGACAGAAGCGCTGCATATGCGGCAAGATATGTTGCAAAGAATATCGTTGCGGCAGGGCTTGCTGACAGATGCGAGCTTCAGATTGCATATGCAATCGGCGTTGCAAAGCCTGTGTCGGTAATGGTTGATACGTTTGGCAGTGCAAAAATTCCCGAGGAAAAAATTGCGCAGCTTGTGCATGGGCATTTTGACCTGCGTCCGAGCGCAATAATCGATACGCTTGATTTAAGGCGTCCGATTTACAAGCAGACGGCTGCATACGGTCATATGGGACGCGATGATGTGAGCCTTCCGTGGGAGAGAACGGATAAGGCGGATATTTTAAGAAAAGAAGCAGGGCTTTAATATAAAAAGCGCCGCGGCAAATGCCGGGGCGCTTTTTGCGTGAGCGGCAGGGGCGGTATGCGGGCTTTATGCATGTATGCTTTACAAAAGAAAAAAACGGTGATAAAATATATTTGATTTGGTAAAAATAGGGGTAATACTTTAGAAAGGCAGATGTGAATATGTCCGCAGATAAGGCAAATAAAGCCGCTTTGGATAAAGCTGAAGAAAGAATAGACGAGCTTACACGGCTTTTAAACAAATACGCTTATGAATACTATGTTTCGGACGCTCCGACGGTGAGCGATTATGAGTACGATATGCTAATGCGCGAGCTTTCGGATCTTGAGGGGAAAAATCCTCAGTACGCCTATGCAAATTCTCCTACAAAAAGAGTCGGAGGAAAGGCGGTCGAGGGGTTTGAGGAGGTGCGTCATGAGGTTGTCATGGCAAGCCTTCAGGATGCGTTTGAAAAAGATGAGGTGTTGTCGTTCGGCGAACGTGCGGCAGAAGTGTTGGGCAAAGATGTCAGCTATGACGTTGAGCCGAAAATTGACGGTTTGAGCGTGTCGGTGGAGTATGAAAACGGCATGCTTGTACGTGCTTCGACACGCGGCGACGGCGTTGTTGGCGAAAATATCACGGAAAACATAAAAACAATAGGCTCGCTGCCGCTTGTGCTTGCGGAGAAGGTGCCGTATATAGAGGTGCGCGGAGAGGTTTTTATATCTAAAAAGCGTTTTGCTGAGATAAATATGAAGCGCGAAGAAGAAGGGGAAAGCCTGTTTGCAAATCCGCGCAATGCGGCGGCAGGGTCGCTCAGACAGCTTGACC
>CAKSHB010000071.1 GCA_934456295.1 uncultured Clostridia bacterium
GGCGACCCGGAAGGGGCTCGAACCCTCGACCTCCAGCGTGACAGGCTGGCGTTCTAACCAACTGAACTACCGGGCCACAAAAGCTACTTATCTATTATACATGCTGAAAAGCATTATGTCAAGGGCTAAAAAATTTTTTAAACAAATTATAACCTTCATCATATTTATACATAGGGAAAACAGTCATTCAAAATCACTGAAAAGAAAAAACAGACAAAAAAACAGGCAATATATTTTTACAAAACCGCCCCATATTATATAAGTTTATCAATATTCCGACAATTGCAGTTATTTCTTCAAAAATTTACGCAAAAACCCTTGACAAAAAAGCGATTAGGGATTAAAATTGGATAAGTTGAAAAAAATAGGTTTTTTCCTATTAAAATATAAACTTAAAAGCAAACCTGTTTAATATGTGGGAAAGAGGGTATTTATATGATAGGACAAATTTTTGCAATTGCTATTTTTATCATTATGTTCTTGATGATAATACTGGAAAAATTTGAACGGCATACGATAACGCTGGTAAGCGGCGCCGCAGTGCTTGTGATAGTGTTCGGCTTTTGTATGCAGAGTATGAACGCAGTTGTCGAAACACTTAATGTACATAGCATTTTTACAACCGGTTTTTGGTACGGTGAGTCGGGCGAAACGACCTCGGGCATAAACTGGGCGACAATAATATTTATTGCCGGAATGATGATAATGGTTGAGGCTATGGGAAAAACAGGATTTTTCAAATGGCTGTGCCTGAGCATTGCAAAAGCGGTAAATTACAAAACGGTTCCGCTTCTGATATGCTTTATGATAATTTCGGGTGTGCTTGCAATGTTCATCGACAGCATAACGGTTGTGCTGTTTTTGGCAGCTGTTACGGTTGAGCTTGCGCGTACGCTGAAATTTAATCCCGTTCCGATGATTTTGTCAGAGATATTCTGCGCAAACCTCGGCGGTGCGGCAACGATGTGCGGAGATCCGCCGAACATCATTATAGGAACGGCGCTGGGATATTCGTTCTTTGATTTCATAAGCAATACAGGCGTAATTGTTGCGATATGCTTTGTGTTCACGGTTATATATTTCTGGATTTGCTTTAGAAAAGAGCTTAAAAAGAGCGAAAAAACACGTCCGAGCGACATAATATATCCGCAGCCGTCGGAAGCGGTTGAAAATAAAGCGGCATTTATTTCATCAATAGTAATATTTGCACTTGCCGTTGTACTTCTTGTTACGCATGCACAGACAACATTGAGCGTTGCGTTTATCGGCGTATTTATTGCCGTTATTTCGATAATATCGATTTATATGACGATGGGAAAGAGCGCACTTAAACATATAATAGAGCGTTTCGATTATAAAACGATTTTGTTTTTTATCGGTTTGTTTATATCGGTCGGAGGACTTGAACAGACAGGCGTGCTTGCTGTGCTTGCTGACTTTATCGGAAAAATCAGCGGCGGCAATGTTGTTGTTATAATTGTGATTATTCTTTGGCTGTCGGCTGTTGCAAGCGCATTTATCGATAATATCCCGTTTGCGGCAACAATGGTTCCGGTTATTCAGTCTATGGCAGCTACACAGGGCATAGGGCTTGACGTTCTGGCGTGGACACTGTCGCTGGGAACGGATCTCGGCGGAAACGGAACGCCGATAGGAGCGTCTGCAAACGTTGTCGGAACATCGGTTTCAGCAAAATCGGGGCACCCGATAGGCTGGGGCAAATACTGCAAATATTGTGTGCCCGCAACGGCAATGGTTTTGATTATATCAATGATATGTCTTTTTGCAAAGTATGTATTTTAGTACGCGCTAAAGCGCAGCGGTAAATGAAATATTATTAAAAAACGGAAAGGCATGGTGTGTTACAATGAAGGAACAGATTATTGTTACAATAGGCCGTGAATACGGAAGCGGCGGACATCATATTGCGCAGGAAATTGCCGAAAAGCTCGGCGTAAAGCTCTATGATAAGGAGCTTCTGGAGCAGATTGTACGCGATTCGGGTTACACAAAAGATGACGTTGAAAAATATGATGAAAAGCCTGTAAATCCATTTTTGTCAAGAAAAGTAAGGAACTATTCAAATTCAATAGAAGAGGTTATGGCGGAGAAGGTATTTGACTTCATCAGGGACAGAGCCGAAGAGGGCGAGTCATTCGTGGTTGTCGGACGATGCAGCGAAAATGTTTTGCGCGGAAATCCGAACACAGTCAGTGTTTTTGTGCTTGGCGACATGAAAGATAAGCTTGCCAGAATTGAGAAATTATATAATCTTTCCGAGAGCAAAGCAATGCTTGCCATAAAAAAGAAGGATAAGCTGAGAAAGCTCTATCATAACTATTACAGCGACATAAAATGGGGGGATTCGCGCGGATATCACGTTTCGGTAAACAGCAGCCTGCTTGGGATTGAGGGCACGGTTGATATGCTTATGGATCTCATCGATAAATTTAGGAATGCATAAAAACTAGAGTTTTGAAGCAGGACTTTTATAAGAAAACAAAATGTGCAGAAATCCTCTCGTTATACGGGAGGATTTTTTTGTGCAAAAAAGGCCGGCAAAAAAAGCGGCTCACATTCGTAAAGTGAGCCGTTTTTGTATTGCTTATGACCGGATTGTTAAAATTGTGATAATATTATCCTGTATTAGTTCAAAACTGCAATGCTTTCCTCAACCTTTTTAAGCATTTCGGCATATTTTCTGCCCTTTTCCGCCTCAGCCTCAACAACCGCTGCGGGAGCTTTATCGGTAAAGCCCTTGTTTGACAGTTTGCCTTCAACACGCTTAATTTCGGAAATCAGATTTTTCTTCTCTTTTTCAAGGCGTGCAAGTTCTTTTTCTTTATCAACCAACTCCTCCATGGGCAGATATATGCTTGCACCGTCAACAATTACGCACACAGCGCCCTCGGGAGCAGCGCTGCTGTCATTTGAAATTGTAACATTCTGTGCGCTCGCAAGCTTTTCAAAGAAGCTTATTCCGCTTGCAAATACATTTTCGAGCTTTGTTACTATAATAACGCTGCATTTTCTTGACGGCGGAACATTCATTTCGGTTCTGGTGTTTCGTATGCTCTTGATTGCGTCCATTATGAGAGTCATGTTCTTTTCATCGTCTGCAAAGCATTTTGTTTTGTCGTATTTCGGCCATTCACTTACCATTATGCTTTCACCGGAGTGGGGCAGATGCTGCCATATTTCCTCGGTGATAAAAGGCATAAACGGGTGAAGCATTTTCATTGTTTCGGACAGAACATGTGTCAGAACATACTGAGCCGTGTCACGGGTCGTATTTTCCGTATCAAACAGACGCGGCTTTACAAGCTCGATATACCAGTCGCAGTAATCGTCCCATATGAAGTCGTAGATTTTCGACAAAGCAACGCCAAGTTCAAATTTATCAAGATTTTCGGTTACCTCTTTTACAACATTATTAAATTTGCTTATAATCCATTTATCCTCAAGCTGGAGCTCGTCCTCATGAGGCAGTTTGTTTTCTGTTATACTCAAATTCATGAGTACGAAACGCGATGCGTTCCATATTTTATTTGCAAAGTTACGGCTTGCCTGAACCTTTTTGTCCGAGAAACGCATATCATTTCCGGGCGCATTTCCTGTAACAAGAGTGAAGCGGAGAGCATCGGCACCGTATTTTTCGATTATCTCAAGCGGGTCAATGCCGTTTCCGAGCGATTTTGACATTTTGCGTCCCTGCTCATCACGCACAAGACCATGAATGAATACATGCTTAAAAGGCTCTTTTTTCATATGCTCGGCGCTTGAGAAAATCATTCTTGCAACCCAGAAGAATATGATGTCATAGCCCGTAACAAGCACGGAGGTGGGGAAGAATTTTTTCAAATCGTCCGTATTTTCGGGCCAGCCGAGCGTTGAAAACGGCCAAAGCGCCGATGAAAACCATGTATCGAGTACATCGGGGTCCTGCTTTACGGGAGCGCCGCATTTCGGGCATGCGTCAACATGCGTTTTTGATACGGTGGTTTCGCCGCATTTGTCGCAGTAATATGCAGGGATACGGTGCCCCCACCAAAGCTGACGCGAAATGCACCAGTCGTGTACGTTTTCCATCCAGTTCAGATATGTTTTTGTAAATCTTTCGGGAACAAAGCGCGTTTTGCCCTCGTTTACGATTTTAATTGCCTCTTTTGCAAGCGGCTCCATTTTAACAAACCATTGCTTTGAAGTGATAGGTTCAACAGTCGTTCCACAGCGGTAACACTGACCGACATTGTGTGAATGCGCCTCAACTTTAACAAGATATCCGCCCTTTTCGAGGTCATCAACCATCTGTTTGCGCGCCTCATAGCGGTCAAGCCCCTCATATTTGCCGCCGTATGAATTTATTGTGGCGTCATCGTTTAACACCTTTATTTGCTCAAGATTGTGTCTTAAACCAACCTCAAAGTCATTGGGGTCGTGTGCAGGCGTAATTTTAACCGCGCCTGTACCGAAATCCTTATCAACGTACTCATCGGCAATAATCGGAATTTCGCGTCCCACCAGAGGCAGAATAAGCGTCTTTCCCACAAGGTCCTTATAGCGTTCATCATCGGGGTGAACCGCAACCGCAGTATCTCCGAGAAGTGTTTCGGGACGTGTTGTTGCAATGGTCAGGTATTCATCGGAGTCTTTTATAAAATATTTGATGTGCCAGAAATGACCTGCTTGCTCTTCATACTCAACCTCTGCATCGGAAAGAGCTGTCGCACAGCTCGGGCACCAGTTAATAATTCTGCTGCCCTGATATATAAGTCCCTTTTTGTAAAGGTTTACAAAAACTTCGAGCACGGCATCGGAACAGCCTTTGTCCATAGTGAAACGTTCGCGATCCCAGTCACATGAGCAGCCTATTTTTTTAAGCTGGCCTATAATTCTGTCGCCGTATTGCTTCTTCCAGTTCCATACGCGCTCAAGAAAAGCCTCGCGTCCGAGGTCATAGCGGGTTTTTCCTTCTTCTTTGCGAAGAACTTCTTCAACTTTTATCTGCGTGGCTATGCCGGCATGGTCTGTACCGGGGATCCAGAGAGCCTCGTATCCCGACATGCGCTTATAACGGATTAATATGTCCTGAAGTGTTTCGTCGAGGGCATGTCCCATATGGAGCTGGCCCGTAACATTCGGCGGCGGAATTACGATAGTGAACGGTTCTTTTTCGCTATGCTCATCGGCATGAAAGAAGCCGTTTTCCACCCAAAATTTGTATAATCTGTCCTCGAATTCGGACGGTTCGTAATTTTTTGCGATATTGGATTTATCATTCATTGTATAAAAACCTCCGGAAAATTTATAAGATATATTTATGCACGTATATATGTGCCGGTGTAAGTATATAAAATTACAGATAGTCGGGCACTATGATGAGAAATGCGCCGACAAGCACACACATAAACATTGCAAGTTTAAACTTTGTGATTTTCGCGTCGTCCGCCTCATGTTTATACACTGCGGCAAGAAACTTTTTTGCCGTAAAAGAGAGGACGGCGCAAATGACGACTACGATTATGCCGATTATTTTCAAAGCTGTCATTTTCGTTTTCTCCTTAAAAATTTATTCTTATTATTATATAAACCTTTATTTAGTTTATTATATAATGCATGAAAAGTCAAGAAAAATTAGCGATTAAAGCAAAATCGAGGCGGAATTATATCTATTGGGCGGCAATGTGCGATAAAGATAAATGTTTATCTTTGACAAAGATGAAAAATTGTATTATAATTAGCATATATGAAATTTTGCGCCGCAAAATTTCATAAGCCCTGACGGTCTTACGCACAGCCTTCGGCAGTGCATGCTAATTGACGGCGTCGCAAAAATG
>CAKSHB010000072.1 GCA_934456295.1 uncultured Clostridia bacterium
TTTCACAGCAGTATTTTTGCCGATTGTTTACCGTTTCAAATTCTTTGCCGCATTCTAAGCAGTTTTTAATAATTCCCATAAAACACCTCAGAACGGTAAAACGTCATCTTCCGGTGTTGGCATAAATCCTGTATCTTCGCCGGCAAAATCGGAAGTGCTGTCATTTTCTTTGTTTTCGGATGCAGAGGATAAAGCTTTGCTGTCAACAAAGTGTACCTCTTCGACAATAATCTCGGTTATGTATACACGTTTTCCGCCGTTTTCATAAAATCTCGTTTGTATGTTGCCGACAATGCCGATCATGCGCCCTTTGGCGAAGTATTTAGATAAATATTCGGCCTGCTGCCTCCAAGCAACACAGTTTATAAAATCAGCTTCGTAGTTTCCGTCTGCGTTTTTAAACCGTCTGTTAACCGCAATTGTAAAGCTGCAAACGCTTAATCCGCTTTGTGTAGTTTTAAGTTCCGGGTTCTTAGTCAGCCTGCCCGTCAGTATTGCTTTGTTCATTTTTGTAATCCTCCCATTTTTTAATGCCTTCTTTTATCGAAGTCGAATCAAAATCATCACGCCGAATAATTTTATTTGTTTTGCTTTCATTTAATCTAGTTTTATTTACTTTACTTTCCTTTTCTTTACTTTGTGGGTTTTTGTATGCATTTTTTGAGTTTTTGTCAACATTTACTCGGTTTTTGCTTACATTTTCGCCAAAAACGGTATCAGAAACTAAGAGGTACTCGCTTATGACATTGATTTGTGTACGGCGATTAACAGCCTCAAAATACCTTTCCTGAATTCCTTTTGATGTCAGAATAGAATATTTGTCATACAAATTTTTGTCAAAAATACCTCTCTTGACAGAAGCTTTTACTATTTCCGAAACGGCATTGCCACCTCCGACTTTGTGTGAAAACAACAATGCAACCTCGTCTGTCCATTCACAATAGTAACCTTGCTCCCCGTATATTTTTTGGAAAAGCTTAACGACTATTGCAAACCCTGTTAATCCGAATTCAGCTTCTATCAAATCAAATTTAGTGTCTAACACCGTGTCAAGCGGAAAGTAGTCAATACCGTTTTTGAGCGGTCTTGCCACCTGACACACCTCACAATCCTGTTTTTTTACAAAGATATTCGTCCAGTTCAATGCCGTATATGTGATATGCTTCAAAAAAAGTCTTTTCATCACTGTGTGCTTGATTGTGGTGCTTTCTGCACAACGCTATCGCGCGTCTGCCGAGGTTGTTTATTTTGTTGCGGTTAAACCCCATCCCAACCTTTGAGCCTGTACAGTGATGTATTTCTGCTTTGGCATTGCATACGGCACATTTTCTGTTTGCAATGCAACTGTATAAATATCTTGATATATCATCTGTGTTGTTTAACAATGTGTCTCTCGTACCTATATTTTGTTCAAAACAAAAATCAATAAGAAACGAGATAAAATTTCTTGCCTCTGTTACCGTGCAGTCAGAGAGGGAAAAATACCTCCCTCCGTATCGTGCAATGTATCTGTATTTTAATAACTCTTTTGTATACTCCGGGAAGTCGCCGGTGTAGTCCGCTATGTCACCTATGATTGCATAAGCCTTTTTTTGTTGCTCCCGGTTGATATGACGGCCGTCGTCAAAAACAACAACGCATTTTGTAATCTTCTGTTTTTCAACTATGTAAGGATTAACTTCAATTGCAATCAACGCATGAGTGCCGTCAATTCCGCATATAGTTCCCGACGTTTCCAATTGATTATCCTCCTTTTATTGTATTTTTCCACGTTTTCCAGCAAAGACAACAGTTTGCACCGTGACGGTCAAGCGCTGTTGTAGGATATTCCGGTGCAAGCATTTTGATTTGCATTTTGCTTATCGGTCTGTCGTCATATTCTATATTTCCGATTACCTCCGCACCTCTTTTCATGCAATCGTCAAAACTGCCGGAATAAGCTTTTAAAACATTGCTTTTGTCGCCGCAGTATAAAACGTGCGTGTTGCCTTTTTCTAATATGATGCAGTCGTTTTTTGACCCGCATGCAACAAATACGATGCCGTAATCAGTATCGTTTACGCTTTCAAAACCTTTAGGCAGATGATACGGAGTGTATTTTTCGTCATCCTGGCAGATAAATTCTGCCGTGCTTTTTTCTTCGTTTGATTTGAAAAAATCTTTTTGTACAAGGCAATGTCCTTTTTCTTTTTTGACAGCACCATACAGATTGACAGCAGTTTCTATTCCGTCCGGATACATTTCCACATTGCCGCCAAAATCTATGACAGTGCATGTGGTTTTGCCCGGCGCTGTTCGTAACACCCTGCCGACTTTCTGCACCCATTGTCCGTGAGTGCCGTTTGTGTCAAAGTCCACAAGATTTCTCAGCGGAGGGAAATCGTAGCCCTCTGTGCAGATGTCAACGTTGATAAGTTCCTCGCTTTCGCCTTTTTCAAACTTTTTGACCTCTGCTTTTCTTGCGGATTCATCAAGCCCCAATGCCAGATATGCAGGATTTCTGCCTTTTTCCTTCAGATAACTGTATATCTTTTGACAAAACTCATGTGACGGAGCAAATATTATGCTTTTGCCCGGTTCTTTGAATTTCAGAAAATCATTGCAAAGCTTTTTTATGATTGCGCCGCCTTCAAAGTCGTTTTTGCAGTTTTTGGATAAGTGCCCTTTTTCCGGTTTGCCGTTGAATTCAAAAACCGGTGACAAATCCAAAAATTTAGGTCTTGTAAGATAATGACTGTCTATTAAAAACTTTGTTGTTATCTGGAAATAGTTGTCAAATAAATGTATTAACGGAAGCTTGTCACCGCGGTTAGGTGTGGCCGTCACTCCCAAAAGCGCAGCCTGTGAATTTCCGTTCAGATTACGGTTTATAATGTTCTCATAAGTCGAAGCTTTCGCATGATGAGCTTCATCAATTACTATAAGATCAAAAAAACTTTTTGCCTGTTCAAGCTCCGGCATTATGTTTGCTACCGTCTGAACCATGCCGAAATGCACATTTCCGTGTAAACTTTTTATCAAAGCCGTTATTTCAGATGTTGCAATATCGGGACATACAAGTGAAAATTTGCTGTGATTTTGACCGTGTATTTCCGTCCTGTGTACCAAAACCAGTATGTGAGGACCGCGTTTGTGCTTTGCCTTAAAAGCTTTGAAAAATTCTCCTATCGTCGCAGCCATCATTATTGTTTTTCCGGCTCCCGTTCCCGCCACAATGAGCGAGTTACGGCGTTCAAAAAGCATTTTGACGGCATGATCTACAGCTTCCCTTTGGTACGGATACAGCTTCATGACCTCACCTCCGCCTGCTTTATTAAAAATCTGCCGTTTTTTGAAAAACTTGCAGTTGTTCCGTCGGGAGAACTGAATCGGCATGCGTTGTTTTCCTTTGCCTTTTCGATAATCCTCTGAAGTTCGGCCGATTTCTTTCTCTTAGCTTCTTCTTCCTGCCTTTTGGCTTCCTCATATCCGTCAAGATTATATTCAAGAACGGCATCAGAATTGAATAGGCTGTTTGCTCTTATGCAGTCAATTATGTTCTGCTGACTGTCATTTTCAATGTACGGCGCGGGCTCTTGCTTTTCGTCAATTGCCTTTAAAAATCTTTCTGTACATGTGTTTATAAGCTCTGACAGATGATAGTTGTTTTGAAAATATAAGTGTACAACAGCCATGTTCTCGTCTAAAAACTTAAATTTTTTACTTTTTGACATCTGACATATTTTGCCGCGTTCAAAAGGCGTATCGTTGTTTAAAATCATGATTTGAAGTATGAAAAAATCAGCCTTTGAATGTATTAACTGGTATTGCGCCTGTACAATGTACTTAAACGGAATAGGATCCTTCGCTTTTTGCGGCATCATGCTTTTTTGCTCACACACAAATTTCTGCCCTTCCCGCGGTTTGCCATTCCCGTAATCAAACGGTACAATGTCCGCCTTTTCTGCTATGCCCGATATGTCAAGACTTGCGATAAGCCTGTCGCTTGCATAGACTTCTCCGGGCTTTAACTTCTTGCTTCTGCCTTTTTGTAGAACATGCACACCGTAAGATTCGACAGCATGTCCGTATTCAGCAAATTCCGGTGCCAAAGCTTCCTTTTTGTAAAAACCGTCATTTAACATTTTGTGATACAGCGCCCACACAGATGTATACGGTTTTTCGCTTCGGAATTTTTCGGCATTTATACCGCAGTTTTGCAGTTCTTCATCTGTTGCATAGTACCTTACAATATCGAATATCTCACTTCCGCCGATTCGTGTTTCGCGGGCTTTTTCCCATGCAAGAGTACCTTGCTTTAATTTGACTTTATTCATCGAAATACTCCTTTAACTGCGCCCATTTTGTTTTTGACCTCTTTAAGCTGACTATGCTTGCATATTCCTCGTTTATTACCGTCTGTCTGTCCGCACCGTTTTCAAACATTTCTTTGATTTCCGATACCTTGTCTTCTGCAAGCTTTGGATTGGCTACAAACATTTCAAATACTTCTTTACAGTCGGCACTCTGCTCAGCAGTGAGCTTTTCCATATTTACATTTTCGGCTATAACCGGAATTTCCATATCCGGCTTGCTTTTTTCGGATACCTGCTCCGGCTGTTCAATATAATCTTCCTGCTCGAATGCGTATATGGTTTCTTTGAGTTCCGGCAATACTTCTTTTACCCTCTTCAGCGCACGGCGGATAATTGTTTTATTAACCATTTCGCCCGTCCAGTTAACCCAAAAAGTACCGCTGTTGAGCACGTTTGTTATAACTTTGCGTTTTTTCTTGTAACCCCATTGATTCGTGTATTCTTCCCAGCGAGATTTATATATTCCCTGCTCGCTTACCGAGGCAATCTGAAGAATGTCATCGGCACTCATTTCACACACCGTCATTGCAGCTCTCTTACTTGTTTTCATTTCATGTACATCAAGCCTGCATATGAATTTTGCAAAATACTTGTCAATAAGCCTTTTTGCAGTAACGTTTCTGTCGGTGTTGTTTCTTTTGTCTTCCAGTGTGTAAATAATATTGCCGTCGTAGAAATTCTCTTTAAAATATGTTGTGCCTTTGTCCTCTTTCGGAACAGCTACTATAGTATCTGTTATTCGGTAACCTTTGCGCGCTGCCGCCCTGTAGAAAGCTTCAACCCTTGCCGACGGCACAATCACTCCGCCTCTTTTGACAAAATCCACTTTGTCGTAATCCTCGGCTATGATGCCGCCCTGCCACAAGGTCTGCAGTCCGGATAGCAGTGTGTTTGCCGCATCCAGTGCCCCTTGTTCGGTCTTTATATCAAGAGTTTTCAAAGCTTCTATTATCTTTACTGCAAAGGGCATACATGTTGTTTTTATGCCTATCTCTCTTTTTATTGCTTCAAGGCACTCGTTTGTGCCAAGTGTCATCTGCTTGTATACTGATAACCCGTCCATACCGTCACCTCCTAATCTTCGCATACTTTTATTCCGTAGTAGTCCGCTGCACAGTCGATGTCGCAGAATAGATTTCCACTGTCGTCGGTGTAGAATTCTTCGTCTGATTCTATATCAGAGTGACACTGCGAACATGCGCCGACAACTCCGCGCCCTGCATTCGGACACCTCGGCACACATACGGTTCTTTGACATATATTGCACATTTTTCATATCTCCTTTAAAAATAGTTGATTTTTTACCCGTAATGTGATATACTGTTATCGTTGATTCTTACCCAAAGATTGTCCTCGTTTTTCGAGGGCTT
>CAKSHB010000073.1 GCA_934456295.1 uncultured Clostridia bacterium
TGTGTATAGAGAAATTTAAGATGTTTTGTCTATACAACCTATAAAACGATAATATATCTTTATACGCTGATATTTTGTTTTCTTTCCTTCAGCGTTCTTTTGATAGTGACCTTGTTCTATTTCGATGCGATCAATAAGTTTTTTTAACAATGGCTTTGATAATTCATTAACTTCTGTAACCTCATCTAGTAGTGCAAAAAAATCATTATATAAAGTAATTTTCATCATATCAGGCTGCATCTGTTTTTTTATTTCAGAGACAGAGCGTTCTAAAGAAGTATATTCCGCTTCATATTCCGATGAAAGATTTTTATATATCGCCTCTGTCATTTTGCCAAAAGAAAAATCTTCGTATGCTTTCTTCAGCAACAAAGTAACCTCTTGCATGCGATGTTCTAATTTGTTTTGAGCGTCAGTGATTTTGTTGTTGGCTTTAATTTTGACTTGTCCATTTTCCAACTCATCTACAATAGACTTTCTATCTTCATAAGATAATGATAGCCAAAACCTAATTTCTTGCAGAACAGTATTGTATAACAACTCATAATCTATGAAGTGATTGCTACATTCCTTTGCTCCATAGCATTTATATCCACCACAAGCTAAGTTATAGATACTCCCCTTCTTTCTTGATGGGGCAGTTGTCATGTTGCGACCACAATCTGCACATTTTGCAATGCCGGAAAAGATATTGAAAAAACCTTTGGTTGGCTGGTTTTTTCTTGCCACGGCACGGCTACGCACTACATCATACATTTCTTCAGATATTAGTGGTTCATGGGTATTTCTTACTTCTATCCATTCGTCTGTATGATTATTGCGTACATCTTTACTTTTGAAAGACACTTTAGTGGTTTTCCCTTGTTGTGTATGACCTAAATAGACACGATTTTTAAGCATTTTGCAGACTATAGATGAAGTCCACTCTTTTCGTTTGCTATAGTTTTCGATGTCTAAATAAGGCCTTGATAAGCAACGATATACAGCTGGAGTTGCAATTCCCTTATCATTAAGATAATTTGCTATTTCTTTTGGGGGTCTCCCTTCAAACGCCATTTGAAAAATTTCTTGCACAATGTGAGATACTTGATGGTCAATCACCAGATGATTTTTATTGCCATTTTCGATATCTTTCTTATATCCATAAGGTGCGAAACTACCAATATAATCACCCTTTTCCATTTTGGCACGGAACGAAGTGCGTATCTTATTGCTTATATCTCTCGCATACATCTCATTCATCAAAAGCATAAATGGCGCAGTCATTATTGAGCCGTTTGTCAAACTTAAGGTATCATATCCTTCAATAACTGCTATGTATCGCACTCCACGGCTTGGAAAATACTCATCTAATAAGTCAGAAGTTTTTGCACTATTTCTTCCTAATCTTGATAAGTCTTTTGTTATAACACAATTTATAACACCCTTTTCAATGTCTTTAATCATTCTCTGAAAATTGGGTCTGTCATAATTTGTCCCTGAATAGCCATCATCTACATACTCATCTTGAATAATTATATTATGTGCTTTTGCAAATTCTTGTAAAATATTTCTTTGTGTAGATATACTTGAACTTTCACCACTATTTTCATCGTCTTTTGATAATCTTAAATAAAGCCCAGCTTTGTAAATTAACTGTTGTGTCCTCATTTGTTCCTCCTTTCTGAAAAGTCCACAACAGTTGTACTGCTTTGACTATTATAACACTTTTTTGATGAATCGTGAAGAAAAAAAGTTTTTTGTTGTTCCTCTATATAGTTTTTTAATAGATCATTGATGCGTGTATTATTTGTAAATTGTCTCTCTACTGAAACAATATTGTTACCATATTCATATTGTATTGTATTTGATTTCTCAGTTTCGTCCATATGAGTCACCCCGTTATTATTATATGAACGAATTTTATTTTTAATGTTTGTAAACGCATGTGATGTAGGACATGGTATACTATTTACAGAATTTATAAATGTGTTGTTCAATAATCATTTCTCCTTTTCGTCATATATTTAAAGAGGCACTACCCGTTAAGGTAGCGCCTCTTTCCTTAAATTTTACATAAATCTTTATATTCTTGCAGTAAATCATTGTTATTTTCTTCTACAATAAATCTACTTGCCCTATTGCTTAAGCGTGGACAATTCATAATTACGCTTGTCATACCAGCACTTCCACTTTTAGATAAAAATCGTCTTATAGCTGTATGCCGAAAGTCTAAATGTCTTAAATTAGGTACATTTATTATTTCTCCTAATCGAGCACACCATTCTCCGGTACTCTTCTCAAAGTTCGATATATTGACATACTTTAAGTAGCCTTGTGCCATCTCCACGTTTTTGGGATTTACACGTTCCAAAATTTCTTTTCTTCGTAGTGTGACATCTTTAAATATATTTACGCTCATTATAACCCCCTTGTCGTTCTTGTGTCTATATTGGATTTGAGATAAAAAAGGTAATTGCTACATCCGTATCTTGTAGCAAGCTTTTCTCTCAAACTTTTAACTTTTTCTTGCTTTTCTTTTTCGCTATTTTTTGCTTTGTCTTTTTGCTCCATCAATATTCCTCCATCAATATCTCATATATAGGACTGAACGGAACAACGGATAAGCAGCTGACAGATTCGCTTGTTGCGTCGGTAAGAAAGCTGAATAAAAAGCTTGGCATTGCACAGAGTTATAAGGAAAACGGTGTGTCTGAACAGACATTTAGAGATAAAGCCGACTTGATAGCGGAAAACGCGGTAAAAGACCCGTGTACGCTCTCAAATCCGCGCGAAATTGACAAAGAAAACATGAAAAAGGTTTTAGAATGTGCATATTACGGCACAGATGTTACTTTTTAAAAAGAGATACTGTATACATGAAACCGGCTTTGGTTTAAAAGCCGGCTTTTTTTGTTGTATAATAGGGGGGAACGGACAAAAAACGGTACGTTAAGGCTTTGTGTAAAAAATACAAAAAGTACAAACTTTTTTCGGCATATGTGCCAATGGGAATTTTCAAAAGAAAATGGTAAAATAAGTATGAAAAGCATATATGAAATTGACATAACAATTTAATATTGTGAGCTGTGATTGTTTGTTTTCGTAATATTTGAAATTGTGAAGCAGGGTCATAGGCAGAAAAGGGTGTTGTGGCACGGCTTCAGTGTTATGCCGAAAATGATGAAGCTATGAATATATGCATCAAATATATGCATCAAACAAGTATTTGAAAAACATCCGGATATAGGCGCAGTTTATGCCACAACCGCAGTGTCGGTTCCGATATGTGAATATATCGAAAAAAAATAATCTTAAGGAAAAGGTTTCGGCTGTGACATCCGATGTGTTTTCAAGACTTAATAAATATATTAACAACGGCATTGTGCTTGCTGCAATGTATCAAAACCCATCAATGCAGGCTTTTTGCGCACTTGAAGGGATTATAAAATTTGTTGTAAGTCATTCGAAACCACAGTGCAGGATTGTTATTCGTCCTAAAATAGTCATGTGCAGTAATCTTGAGCTTTATGCTGTTTCGCCTGAGCCTGAGCAAAGATAGAAGGGTACAGATTAATGATTGACTACAGCATAATATATTTTTAAATATGCATATGTATGCTCAGCAACTGTTTTCATTTATAGCGTTTGCATGCTGCGTTATCTTGGCTGTATATATAAAAGAGATTATATGCAAATTAAAAAAAGAACCCTAAACCCAACTCCAACTGGCGGACGCCTGTTAAAATATAAATAAAAAAGAGAGGAAGATGAGAAGTGAAAAAAATCTTATCCACGGTTTTGGCAACATTTATGATTGTTTCATGTTTGCCGCAAATTTCATTTGCAGACAGCGAAAATATTACATACACTGCTGAAATCATGAAGGCAAAGGGCGGCGCGGATTCTATTATTTCCATGACATACGATGACGGAATATATGATACGGCGCTGTTTTTAAACGAGCAGTTTGAGATGTATAATTTAAGGGGTTCGTGCGCGATGATTCCGGCAAAGAACATTACGTCGGATGCGGACCTTTTGAAGTGGCGCGAGGTGTTTGCGAAAGGTTATTTAGACGCGCAGAGCCATTCGATGACGCATATGGTGCTTCCCGGGCAGGCCTGGATAGACGCAAACGGCGAGGCAGGTCAGAAAGCGGCGCTTAACAACACGCCCGAAAATTATCAGAAAGAGCTTGTTGATTCGAAAAATTTGTTAAACGAATATTTTGACAATGATGTTTTATGTCTTGTGGCGTCAAACAACACTCTTTCAAACGGAGCATGGGAGGTTGCGGCAAAAACATATTACGCAACAAGACTCGGTTCGCGCGGAGATCAGAGTCTTGATGTTGCAATTGATAACGATCCCTCAGACGGAGCGGAAAAGGGAACATGGCAGAATTTATATATGCAGAGCCTGTACAGAAGTCAGTCGCCGGAGGCTTTGCGCTCGCTTATAGATAATGCGATTGAAAAAAAGCTTTGGCTCGTTACGCTGTGCCATGCGGTTAAGCCTTTGGAAAACGGCGGCGACATGACGGTTGAGAACGCAAAAGCATTTTATAATTATATCGGTCAAAAGCAGAGCGAGGGAAGAATTTGGTCGGCAACGTTCGGCGAGGCTACAAAATACTTAAGAGAAAGACAGAATTCAACCGTTTCGGAATATGAAAGAAATTCAAAGATATATGTTAAAATCGATATGGCGGATAAAACGGAAGATAACCTTCCGCTTGACGGCGCAGTTTTTAACTATCCTTTAACGGTTAAGGCACAGGTGCCAAATGATTATGAAGCGGTTTGCTACAGTTTGAACGGCAGCGAGCAATATGCAAAAACATTTGTTGAAAACGAAAAAACATATGCGTATGTTGACGTTGTACCGAACGGCGGTGAGGTCCTTGTTAAAAAGCAGGATTTAAATTTAATAAATGTGTATAGCTCGCTTTCGGGCTATGTTGAAAACGGAACTAATAAAGATACCGTTATGACAAACCCCAACAGCGCATATGTATCGGGAAGAAACCTTTCTTTAGACGGATCTGTTAAGGCATATGTTAAACTGTCTTTGGAAAATTATAACGCAAACGATCCCGCGGGATTCACGTTTATGGCAAAGGACGGCGAAAGCGGAAAGGTTTTGGTTTACGGTGTTTCCGATAAAGACGAGGCGGCAAACTGGAGCAAGGATAAAATAAACGCTTTAAATGCTCCCGCAAACGGACGTTTCGGCGAAATTGATTTAACTAAGGTTTATTTAAATTCCGAAATAGATGAAATAAATGTCAGCGGAAAAGGTCCGTACGGAATAGATTTAACGGACTATGCAACGTATATGAAAAATGCCGGTGCGCAGTATATTACTTTGATATTTATGTGCGTTACGGATAATAAATCGCTTGTTCTTTCGGAAAAATTTGACGGCAGTGTGCAGATGAAAATAAACCCCGGCGGCGGTCTGGGCGGAAACGGAGTTGATCGGACATATGACCACACAAGCGGTATTGGTTCGAGCTATAAAATGTC
>CAKSHB010000074.1 GCA_934456295.1 uncultured Clostridia bacterium
ATATACAACCGGGATACGATCAAACTCGATCGCGCTTGGATCAAATTCTAAAAATTTACTAGATCGAATATCCCAACGTGTATTTTTAAGATTAATGATGTAAGGATTAACCTTTAATTCACTCGCCTGAACGTGTGTTTTAATTCTTATGTACGCCAACACTTCGGTTCGCTGTCTTTGTAAGATTCCAGGATATAACTCAATCATTTTGTTTTCAATGATCTTATCGTCAGCCTGGTAATAACCATCCTCATAGACATATAACGTACCGTTTACTTCGATAATATTAAATTCCTGAATGAGCTGATCACCAAACTCGTTATGGCTAAATCCCGCTTTTTTATCTTCTGCTTTCGCTATTTGTTCGGCGATCACATCGTCAGGCTTAAAAGCTTCGTCTCTACATATTGTAGATATCTCAGTATCAGGTAACGGATCCTCTAATACGTAATCATTTATTACTTCAATTGTTTCACGGATTTCGTCTCGGTTAAATCCTTTTGTCTGTAAGTAAACTATGTAATTAAACAATTCTTGATTACGACCTGATCCCTCGCCCATTTCTTTAAAAGCAAATTTGCCGGACGGCGCAGATACAGAGTATAACCATTTAGGTACTACTTGGATATCATCACTTTTAACTTTTCGGATCCATTCTCTCATTTTTCCGTCTTGTTTTATCTTGACATACGCATTACGCCCTCCGGCTTTACGATCGCAATATATACCGACGGCCAATCGATTTTTTATAAAGTTTTTCGGATTATCTTCGGGTGATTTAAACCAGCAATGAATACCTCGAGTAGTTTTCATAACCTTACATTTAAGGCCCAAACCATCTACGATCTTTAGCATGATCTCCGCGTCTGAGGTCGTATCAAAGTCTAATACAACATATCCTTTAGGAACTACAACCGCTACATTATCGAATACCATAGCCTCAGATTTAGTCTTTGTACCTTTACCGTCTTTAAATTCATGCGTTGGTTTTTTACCGTCTAATATTATATATTGCATATCCTTATTACCTCACTTTTCTATATTCTTCTAGCTCCTTTTTATAAGCTTCTGTATTTACATATCCGCATGATTTCATTTCAGGACAAAAGCCACGATAAATACATTCTCTAACCATAACAGATGCTAGTACAGGATCTGCTTCTTTTACTCCCGTCTTAACTTCTAACCAGGCCTCCCTAGTTTCTGATGAAGCTTGGTTACATAATCGTTTACGAGAAATATTTATAAGAGCCTGAGCGTTGGCCTCACATTCATGTGTAATAGGTGTATCTTGTGTACTCTTATCTCTATTCACACCCGTACGATCTGTACGCTGTGTACTTACATAATGTAAGATTCCTAACCAGTGTCTTACAAAATGCACTGACACCCATGATTTTAAATTCATCCATTTCCAGGAAAATTTTATTTTTCGAATCGGACTATGTTCCGCAAGTAAAATCTGTTTTTTCCATCGATCCGATGGATATTCACCACTACCATTCTTATTAATAGTAGTCCTGGCGGATCCTTTTACACTTAACCAAACGTCATCGTACTCAATCCATTGGATCATTATAGAACCTCCTTTAAGTGTTCGATATACATTAGAGCGTCAATGAGTTCTTCCTCGTAATATTCCAGGCGTTCCTTGATACTCATACCTGTATTATCTTCTAAGATCTGTCCGTAAGTTTTGATACCTTTCTCAGTTTGTCGTTTCTGAATCTCTGTAACTCTGTCCCAATATTTCATGTTACGTTTTTCATTTTCAAGTGTGCACGCGTAAGATTTATCAAGGCTCGGCATCGTACAACCTAATTCTTCATCGTTACAATCACAATTAATACAAGGATTTTTATCTTTTCTTTCCATTTTTACCTCCATATCTTCCCGGTTTTCTTATCTTGAAATGTAATACGTCCATCAATTCGAAAACCGGCTAAATCACAAATATAAAAGATTGTAGTAAGTAATTTTTCCAATCTTACTTTATCTTTTTCTTCTCTAGTTACATTTTCTAACGCCTTAAAGGCTGTCATATCTTTACAACCGGAAGCGTTTAATTTTCTTTTATCCATATTAATTCCTTTCCGGTCGTCCTCTCGGTTATCACACACCTAATATCTTACTAGCGATCATATCCGCCGTGTGGGTATATAAAACGTTTGGATATTTCTCGATTGCCTTACCATAATAATTCCACATTGTAGTATCTTTTTCGTATGCTCCCATATGCCAACGGATACAAGCGATTTCCTCGTCCGTAAGTGTCATATATTTTGAGAACATGATTACGGACTTATCGCCGTGACCCGGAAGAATACTATCTACGTTATAAATCCACTCGTCGGAGTACGGCGTTGGGTCCTTAACGTAATTGTCACACTTGCATAAATCATGAAACATACCAACAATATAAGGACTCATCGGACGTTTCCATTTAAGATTAAGTTTATTTGTTAAATCCACTAATGATTGAGCGACACAAAGACTATGATCAAATAATCCGCCCTCATATGCCCCATGGTATTTAATAGAAGCTGGTGCATCGAAAAATCCTATCTTGTCTAATTCTTTACTAAAAACACTCGTCGATACAGGCATAAAATTAATGTATTGCTCAATACGCTTTTCTTTGTTCATATGATTACACCTCTTTCAATATATCCATATTTTCTGATTCTGTGATAAAGCTTTCAATTCTTCTTTTTGTATACTTGCTCCATTTTCCAGTCTGAATACCATTCATTCTTTCTTCGAAAGTTCTTTTTCTCATGCCATACTGTTCCGTTGCAACTCTATAAAAGTTATAGACAAGATCTTTTTCTGTATCAATAATCATAAAATCATGTGGGTTACTCGTATTATCAAGAATATATTGCATAAAATCTCTGAATGTAATAAGACTATTTGTCGTACACCAACATATTGCTTTATCATTTTCCTTTGTTACAAATTTTACCGTCTGCATATTCATTCCTCATAAGTTTTAAAACATTAATCCATCTAAGTCTGCTTTCGTTCTATGATCCTTTGTTAAATCCTATGTTTTCTAACGCTTTACGAGGTGCTCCAATACCTCCGAACAATTCTAGTATTTTTAACATCGTTTTAATTCCTCCACTATGTTAATAAATTCGTTTAAGGTATAAGGCGAATAATGTAATCCTCCGGATCTTTCGATCCGCCGTTTATGAATCTTTTGATCGTCTTGCATATCGTTAGATCCGACCTTTAATTCAAACGCTACAAAACGACCGTTTATACAAGCTAGGAGATCAGGCTTCCCCTTTCCAGAAAAGCCGTCTCCGTATAAATTTAAGTGATAGATTCCTTTACTTTTTAGATACTTAATCGCGTTATCCTGTAATTTCGTTTCAGGTTTGATCGCCATTTATAAATCCAGATCGTCTAGGTCGTCCTCTTCGTCATCTGGTTCATCTGCTTTAGTAGTAGAATCTCCAAAACCACTCGCTGTAGTATAATCATTCAGTCTTACACTTGTACCCTCAGTACCAGCTTTTTCACCTTTTTTACGTGTGTAAGTCTCATGTTTAACTGTCGCAGTAATGTAGCACCCTACAATATCCTGTGTGTCGATCTCATCAACGTTGTAATTGTTCAGGCAAGTGCGAGCAAAGTAAGACCACGCTTTTAATGCACCCTCGTTAAGTTCGCCATTGGATTTAATTAAGGTAAATCTTTCGATATGTGTTTCTCCCTTAGCTGTCTGTAACTTGACTTCCAATTTACCGAAATCTTCGTATTTCTCGTCATTTACCTCCATGACCTTAAAAGTAGTAGTTCCCTCAGGAATTAATGTAAATGTGCTTTCTGCTAATTTCATTTTTGCCATATTCTTAGTTCTCCTTTTTGATTCTATTTATTTTTAACAGGCACTTAGGATTCACAGTCTTTTTCGTAATGTCAATACCTCTATCTTTCTTCGGTAAAGCTTTACAATAACTACGAAAAGATACATATCCAACGCCCTTGGTTACACAATGTTTACAGTCTCTACATAACAACATCATTGATCTCCTTAATATACGCTTTCAATAAATCCGACGACTTCCTCACCTGAGTAATTTAATACGAGTAAGTATTGTGTGCTCTTATCGCTCTCTTCAATTTCAACCTGACCTAAGTTAGTATCAGATTTTTCAAGTAGTCCAAAATCACAGTTATTAATACCAATTTCGATATGATCACCGAACATATTTTCTCCTGTAAATACGCGAATAATATCACTTGCTTTACCGTCAGCATGATCCAAACCGCTTTTGTCAGTTCGACTTTATCATCTGTATCAGCTTCAATTAATGTTTCTACAAGGAGTTCAACGCGTTCTGGTACTTCTCCAACACCGAGCAAGTTAACGATTCCCTGAGGTACTTTCATACCTACACCAGCGCAGATAAGCCAACGATCCCCGTTATCTCTTGTATAAATCTGTCCGTGTGTTCCTGTCTGTTTTAAAAACTTTTCAAATTTCATAGTTAAACCTCCCTAAAACATATCTTTAAAATATTTAATCTTGCGTTTATTGGTTCTATTGCAACTTACAATTATACTTACTACGATTAATACGTATAACGCTAAACCTATAATTTCCGGTAACAGCACCAACCACCAGGACCATTCGATCTTTCCTAACAGCTTCATAGTTACAAAAATAATCGTTAAAATTTCACTGATCCCCATTATTCCACCTCCACGGGAGAGATCTTAATAGAATACGTATCTTCTCCTCGTACGGCGTAATCTTCGTAAATATTAGCCTCTTTCATAGCCTTTTCATCAGGTTTACGCTTAACGTCTACCGTTTCGGTTACATATTTGTTGTATATACCGGCTTCTTTCATCTTCTTATAAGAATCATCCGTAAGAGATAATCGACCTTTAGTTTTTGTACACATATAAGAATATTTCTTGCCGTTTAACGTTGATCTTTTACCGCCCTCTGGAATTTCTTCACTCATTAACGTTTTAATTTTTTTGTCAATGAGATCTAATTTTTTAATATCAGCCTGATAATTAGCTACTCGTTCTTTTGCTCTAGTTAACTTATCCGCGTCGCGTTCAATTTTCACATGAAGTTTTTCAGATTCTTTAATTAACTGAGCTAAATCTTTATCATCTAAAAACTCATCGGCTGATTTTTTCTTAACCGTCTTAGGTAATTTGATTGTCTTAGTACGTAACACTTTGAGGATATCAGCGTCTCTTTTTTCGTCGTACTCAGGCGAAATACCCGTTAATACATTTTCTTTCCAGAATGTCATAGCTGGATCGATGTAAGATTCTTTAAATGTTGGATACGCCTCAGATACTTTAAATTCAACAACGACCGTATTATTTACATTAGGTACAAACGATTCAGGATCTTGGTAATCCTTATCCTGTAAGAAACTACAAGTCATAAC
>CAKSHB010000075.1 GCA_934456295.1 uncultured Clostridia bacterium
GAGGAGTACATGACCGCCGAGCAGATCGAGGAACTGAAAAAGAAAATCGACTCCCTTCCCGAAGCGGATTTTTAATCTTTAGGATATTTGTTGTCACAATTATAATACAGAAATATCTGTATGTCAATACAAAACACAGAATAATCTGTGTTTTTATGTTTTGCACAAAACCGGGTGATTTATATTATGCAAAATTTAATATTATCTTCTCGCATAAAAGAGCGGTGCAAAAACCGTAATATAGCAATTAAAACCCTTTTGGAAAAATGCGAGATGAACAGAAACACAATTTATGATTTAGAGAAGAAGGGATCTTTTCCGTCATCAGATAAAATTTCACGGATTGCCGACGTTCTCGATTGCTCGGTAGATTATTTACTTGGCCGGACGGATAATCCCGATTTAAACAAATGACAATAAGGCGGAGATTTTTAAAACAACTCAAACGAAGAAACGGATTTTTTATCGTCGTTTTTTCGTTTTTGTTTTTTCGTTCACAATAATAATAAATTTATATTTTAATAATTTATAGTTTTAATAATTTATATCTTAGTCTTTATCTATATTTTAGTCTCTTGTAGATATCTTAGTATATATAATTTATATCTTAGTCTCTTATATATTAATATATAATATAATATATATATTAAGGGGGGTATGGGGGGGAGGACATCCCAAAAGTAGAATTGCATAAAATAAACATTTGATGTTTATGCAAAACACACAAAAAACTGGCATTTGACAACCAAGTGGATACATTTTGGATACAGATTGGATACACTTTGGATACCAAGTGACTGACATTTGACTGACATTTGACAACCAAGTGACAACCAAGTGACTGACATTTGACAACCAAATGACAACCAAGTGACTGACATTTGACAACCAAATGACAACCAAGTGACTGACATTTGACTGACATTTGGTATACCAATAGCAATTAAAACCCTGTAGATTTTTTCGGATAAACATGATATAATAATCTTGCAGGCATTTATGCGCTGTATACTTGTGGGGACTGAATTCTTTAATTTAAGCGTTATGCAAGAACGCCAGCCGCAAGGAAAAAACCGTCCTCGGAATGAGGACGGTTTTTATTTTTATATTCACAATTCAGTCGTGCTGTCTCTTATACTCCTCGATAAACCCCTTGAACTGTTCGAAAACCCGTCTTTCGAGGGGCGACAAAAGGAATTTATCCCTTTTGTACAACTCCTTCATGCGCTTTAATCTGAATTCGGCGGCCGTACGGGATATACCGCAAATATTCATTATCTCATCCGCCGTATCAACGTTACACCCCCACAAAACGCAAGCCGGGGCAAGCAGCCTCACCGCAAACACATTCGCTGCCTGCTCTATCGGGTTATCGCGATCCGACGGCTCCCGGTTTACAAGCTCGTATTTCCCCACATGGCCGAGTAATATGTGGCCGAGCTCGTGCGCTGCCGTAAATCTTTGGCGCAAAACCGGCTCCGAACGGCTTACAAAAATATTCGGTACACCGTTGATAAAACACGAACAACCGCTGTTCTCGTCCTCCGGCTCATATAGTCT
This sequence comes from uncultured Clostridia bacterium, assembly GCA_934456295.1. Classification (GTDB taxonomy): domain Bacteria; phylum Bacillota; class Clostridia; order UBA1381; family UMGS1253; genus Aphodoplasma. The sequence continues at coordinate 1,561 of CAKSHB010000075.1, forward strand.
TACAACAATCCCCATCCCCCGGCACAGCCGCGATGTGTTAATCGGTAAGCTGTGTATATTCTCGTTAATAAGCACACGCCAGGCTAAATCCCTTGCCGCTTTATAGTCACCGTAAAACATTTTAAGTCCCCCTTACCCTTTAATGGTAAGGGATGCAAGGAGATGTTTCATTACAAAAAATATGTCATTTCGACCAAAATACAACAGGAAAATTATTATTTTCTAAATAAATGTTACTTTTTGTCGGTTTTTTATCTTGACATCGGCCTCAAAGCCTCGTATTATATTAGTGTAAATTATTCACTAATAATTATACGGGGAGGTATCTTATGCCGCATTTTATGTCGGCACTACTTCCCATGATTAAAGTGCCGGAGGAGAAAAATATGTACCTTCGTTTCTTGGGCGGGAAAATACTTTTGGCGTTTTTAGCCGAGAGAAAAGACGAATTTTTACGCAACTATGGTATTGATCCGTACGACTATGTCCGTTTACAGCTTCCGGAATCGATAATAAAAACAATTGAGAGAAACAAAGATAACGAAACTCTATTAAAAAATTATATATCCTCATGTTTCAATTATGAAAAAGGCTTCGTCTCGTGGTATAACCACCGGGTGCTTGCCGAAAAATATAATCTCGATTACGTCCCAACACCGGTTCTTAAACCTTTTCAGACCTTTATATTCTGGTTTTTATCCGCTTTTATTCTTAATATCCTGGCAGCACTTCTTAAAAACACGAGCTTAATAATTTCCTGTTTTTTATGCCTGTTTTCCGGCTTTGTCGGCGCCTATCTGGCGGTATTGATCGAGGCGAACAGGGATCTTAAAAACTTTAATTGTGTGAGTATAAAAAAGCAAATCAAAGAATCCTACAGCAATGTTCCCCCTGTGCTTGATCGTGCCGCTCTGGTTTCCGGCGATATTATTCAGGCGCCCGTTAATCCTAGTCCTATCCTGAATGACCGCAACCGCTATACCCTCAAACGGCACGGCGGAGTTCAGTATTGCGCTCTGTCCCCCAGAAAGCTATCAAACCTCATATATCGGTACGCCGATACACTCCGCAAGGAAATAAACGACCAGTCGGCAAAAAGACTGTTCTATGGCGAAGGAAAATACTTCTTCGCGGTAATGTATTATATGTTCGTCGCAAAAACAGACGAAGAATTTCAAAGCATTGAAAAAGCAATAAAAAAAGATTATGACTACACCCTTTTTCAGACCAGAATTAATTATTACAAAAACGCCGCCGAATCACCGGAATTTAAAGATTGCGGCGGCAAAATATCACCTCTTGACAGCTGTGTGGCGGCTTTCGTAAAGCTTGTGCATACAAGAATTAATATGACGGACGCCGCACAACTCGTCGAAAACCTTTTCGAAATGTGCACTGTTTTTTTCGGAGAGTTCAACATAACCTTTCAATCCGATAAAACCTTATGCAGCGACGGTCTGCCTCTTGTTCAAAATATAGTAGCAGACATGTATAAAAGCGAGGGACGAAACCCGGTCGCTTGCAGTGTTCCGCTTAAAAACCTGACTAAGGCTGCACCCAAAACCGACGAAACAGATACTGCATACTACGAATGTGAGGGCGAAGCGAACACAGGATTTATCTTAAGCGATAAGACTCCGAAAAAAGAAAAACCGCTAAAATATTGTAGTCGGTGCGGTTCGGTTATTAACAGCAAGACTAATGCCTGCACAGGGTGCGGCAAGCAATATTTTAGAGGATTCAGGTTTACTAAATTTTCTACCACAGTAATTGTTATGTCGTTAGTTATCGCTATTGTATCAACCTTATGTGTGTTTCAATACGTAAACACACAGGACAGAATAAACGATTTAGAAAAACAGCTCGATACAAAACAAAGCATTATAATCAATTTACAGGAAGAAGAAGCCAGCTTAAGAAAAGATCATCTGAAGAACTGGTTAAAGGCACGCTTTTTTGATGAGAATGCTGAAATAATAGGTAGCAACAACCCAAAGTATTATCACAAGTATGGTTGCTCGGCATTAGATACATCAGACGGCTTTTGGATATATCATACTAATGCCGCAATAATTTTAGGTTACGTTGAGTGTCCTTATTGCCATTAAACAGTTAAAATCTAAAGACTGATAACCCAAAAACAATAAATTAACAGAAGGTGCAGCAATGCCGATATACAAAGCCAACGGCATAAAAAACGGCCTGCAGAAGTACCGGGTAGTTGTAAGCTACACCGATCTCAACGGCAATTACAAAAAGCTCGAGCGTACCGCCTACGGAAAAACCGAGGCAAAAGAAACCGAGTCACAGCTGCTCGCCTCTTGCGGCCAGAAGCTGAGCGGCGACATAACCGTGCGCGAGTTGTTCAATGAATACCTTGCCGCCCAGAAAAACGCCGTAAGGGCAACGACCTATCAAAAATTCATTGCCGAATGTAACCGGTATGTTCTGTGCGATTTTGATAACATACGTCTGTCAAAGCTCACGGTTCCGCGCTTACAACAATGGAAAAATTCCATTGCGGAACGTGGGCTTTCTCACAAAACAAATCAAAATGCATACAAGAGCTTTTCAGCCCTTTTAAATTTTGCCGTTAAAATGGGCTACATGCCGCAAAACCCTTTGACCCGTGTCGGTAACTTCCGCGATAATTTTATCGCCGAACAGGGCGAAAAACTGAGCTTTTACGAGAAACCACAGTTCGATCTGTTTATTGAAGAAATAGCCAAGATGAAAAACTACGGCTATTATGTGTTTTTTCTCATAGCATTTTATGGCGGACTCCGCAAAGGCGAAATAAACGCGCTTAAGTGGTCGGACATAGAAGGCAACACAATCCATGTGCGCCGGAGCGTCGCCCAAAAGCTTAAAGGAATATCGGTCTATGAAACGCCTCCGAAAAACCGTTCGTCGATCCGCGACGTTACGGTCCCGACCGTGGTAGTAGACGCGCTTGAAAAACAAAAAGAACTGCAAAAACGAATGCCGGATTTCAGCGAGGACCTTCGCGTGTGCGGCGGCAAAACCATTTTGAGCGATACGGCTCTCAATAATGCGAACATCGACGCCGCCAAAGCCGCCGGACTTCCTCACATACGAATTCACGATTTCCGCCATTCACACGCGTCGTTGCTTATTCATGAGGGAATAAACATCCAAGAGGTAGCGCGCCGGCTCGGTCATTCCGACATAAAAATGACCCTCAATACCTATGCGCATTTGTACCCCAGCGAGCAAGACCGCGCGCTGAATATTTTAGAGGAAATCTCCCACGAAAAATCCACGAATTCCACAAAAAACGCCTGAAAAGTACCACTATAAAACAACGATAAAAGCAGCTTAAACCATGATAAAATCAAGGTTTTCCGAAAGTTTGCGTAATGTTTTTAAAGGTTCAAATAATTCCCCTCGCCTCCACCA
>CAKSHB010000076.1 GCA_934456295.1 uncultured Clostridia bacterium
TTGGCTCAATATCTCCCGAAGCGCCGGATGCTCTCGATGAGCTTAACAGAATAAAAAGTGCAGGACTGCATGGAGTTAAATTTCACCCTCAGTATCAAAATTTTGAGATTGACGATGAACGCTTTTTTCCGATATATGACAAATGCCGCGCGTTGGGGCTGATAATGGCGTTTCATGCCGGCTGCGATTTGGGATTTCCCGATATACTGCCCGCAACGCCTCAGATGAGCCGTAAACTCGTCGATAACTTTCCCGGCGCAAAATTCGTGCTTGCTCATATGGGCGGCGCACTTTTGTATGATGATGTATACGAATATATCGCAGGACAGCCGTGCTATATTGACACATCATTTTCCGTCGGCTATCTGCCGCGCGATATGGCAGAAAAAATTATCGGAAAGCATGGCGCGGAGAATGTTTTGTTTGGCAGCGACTGTCCCTGGGAGCGTTCATGTGACTCCGCTGCTTACATAGACTCGCTCAAAATATCCGATGACAAAAAGGATTTGATTTTTGGCAAAAATGCTGCCGGACTTCTTAATCTGTAATTTTTATAAAAATTTAAAAAACGCTTTTTCCGGTGTCAGCTTTCACAGCAATTCACCAGGAAAGCGCTTTTTATTTTTTTGTATTATTTCTTTTTATGAAGCCTTTTATACTCACCCGGCGTCAGCTTTACGCAGCGTTTGAATACCTTATAAAAGGATTTTGAATCATTATAACCGACCATGCCCATTATTTCTCCGACTGTATAGTTTGTTTTTTCAAGCATTTCACATGCCTTCTCTATGCGAAGGCGCTGAATATAGTCTGTAATGCTCAGTCCTGTGTGCTCTTTGAATACACTTGAAAAATAGCTCGGGCTCAAAAGCGCCTTCCGCGCCACATCATCGACACTCAGCGAATGTGAATAGTTTGTTTTCAGATAATCAAGCGCACTGTTCACGATTTCTCTCCTGTGCTTTTGTGCTGTATTTTCATTCTGCTCTATCGCAAGGCGAAAAATTTTTGACAAAAGCACAAGCAAATCGCCCCGCAAAATTGCCTCGCAGCCTCTTCTGTGCTGCATGTACTCTGTAGTCATCTCCTCCAGCAAACGCGAAATCCCTTCTTTGTCACTGCGCACATTCAGATGCAGAAAGAAACGCTGGGTCTGCTCAAAAAACGGGTGAAACAGCAGAAATTGCAGCACATCGCGCGCGTTATGCGAATTAACAAGCGAATCATCAACCGCATCAGGAGTGAATGCACATGTTATTATCATAAAATCGCTGCTTTTGTCCGTAAAATCATGCACATCGCAAAAATCCAGCAAATACAAATCACCCTTACGGGCATTACGTGGATATCCGTTTATATGATGCAGTGCGCTGCCCGATGCAATATACACAAGCTCCAGAAAATCGTGTCTGTGTTCCTCGCGGGAATAATACCCATCTTTGCGCACAAGTATTTTTTTGTCGTCACCTATGCTTGTATGCCTTGTCAATACCCGCACACACATCACCTCTGTCTGCTGATTACAGCCTTTTACTGCTTATTTTCACTAAGCCCCATTCTCTTCTTCCAGCCTCCGCCCGCGATACGGCTGATAAAGAAAACATCTCTGCATATCCAGTCTATAAACATTGCAATCCATACACCGACCACGCCCATATTCAGCCAAAGGCCCAGAACATAGCTGAATGCAACTCTGAAAACTACCATTGACGATATTGCAACCCACATTGTGTATTTTACATCATTCGCCGCACGCAGCGCATTCGGCAATGTAAACGATGGCGGCCAGAAAATTATCGTGGTTATACAATACATATACGTGATTATATAAGCATAATGCGTTGCCTCCTCCGAAAGAGAATACAGCTGAAGCAAAAACGGCAGCACCAGCATAATCGTCACGCTCATTGCTGTCAGTATTACATACACATACCCCATGAGCTTTTTAACATAATATAATGCCTGTTTGTCGTCTTTTGCCCCGACGCACTGCCCCACAACCGTTATCATTGCCAGTCCGATTGCGTTTCCCGGTATTACAACCATAGCGCTGATACTGTTTGCGACAGCATTTGCCGCAATCTGTGCCGTACCGAACATTGTTACAAGACTGAGTATAATTATTTTCCCGAGCTGGAAGAAGCTGTTCTCCAAGCCATTCGGTATACCGATTTTCATTATGCTCTTGATTATGGCGAAATCAGGCACAAAACGCTTGCAGAAGTTCACATGTATTCCGTTCTTTCCGTTTGATGTCAAAAACAGCATAATCACAGCGCCGAGTATTCTCGATACAAGCGTCGCTATGGCAGCGCCCGCAACCCCCATGCCGAAGCCGTATATAAGGATAGCGTTTCCCGTGATATTTACAACGTTCATCAAAAGCGATGTATACATCGACACCTTTGAATTGCCCTGTGAGCGGTAGAGTGCGGCACATGCATTATAAAGCGCCAGAAACGGATAAGATATTGACGAATATATGATGTAAACCATGGCATTATCCATAACGTCCTTTTCTATTTTGCCGAATACAATATCAATTACCGGCTGCCTGAACACAAGTATAAACGTCATAATCAGAACAGCGCATGACAAAACCGTAAACAAAAGCTGCTCCGCGCTTTCGTTTGCTTTGTCATATCTTTTTGCTCCTATATGCTGCGACACAACAACCGCACCGCCTGTCGCAAATGCGGCAAAAATGTTTATAAGCAGTATGTTTATACTGTCCACAAGCGATACGCCCGATACTGCGGCCTCACCTGCCGAAGAAACCATAATAGTGTCAAACATTCCGACCATAATTGCCAGAAATTGTTCAATCACCAAAGGTATTATGAGTTTTTTCAGTGCGCGTCCGTCAAACATAGGGTTCAGCGGTATATATTTCTCCCTTTTCTTTAACACACCAAGTCACTCCCGATTACAAATCATTAATATAATTTCAATTACTAATCAAACCTATTTATTATTGTATCACACATCGTCTGCATTGTAAATCCCAAAATACAAGCCTCTTTTCTGTAACAGTCCGCATATGCCGTTCATATAATTATCATGAGGGAAACCAAAAAAGCTTACTATTTTAAAAAATACTTTCCTGCACATAAATCCTAATATGCCGCAGCAGGACGGCGGAAAGGCTATGATGTATCATGAATGAAAGTGTACAATCGCTCGATTGTTTATGCATAGGTCAAAATTGCCGTGTGACAGGGCTCGACGCAGTCGGCACACAAAGGCGGCGTATGCTTGACCTCGGGCTGACAAACGGAACAAATGTAAAAGCTCTGCACAAAAGTCCGGCAGGCGACCCTGTTGCATATTTTGTGCGCGGAACGGTTATCGCTCTGCGAGGTGAGGACGCAAAAAAAATCCGCATCGAATTTTATGAATAGCTCATCATGCAGAGCTTCTGCGGTCAACACATAAAAATTTTATCGGAGGGACACATATGGGTAAATTTTTATCTTCCGAAAGTCATACATATCATAAAAAAGCCGATTTGCAAAACACAAAAACCGTCGGACTTGCAGGAAACCCCAATGTCGGAAAAAGCACTGTTTTCAACGCTCTTACAGGGCTTAATCAGCACACGGGAAACTGGCCCGGCAAAACTGTAAGCAATGCCCGCGGCAGTTATACCTATAACGGCGCCGTATACACTCTTGTGGATATGCCCGGAACATATTCAATTCTTGCAAGCTCTGTCGAGGAGGAGGTTGCACGTGACTACATATGCTTCGGCGGAGCTGATTTGATATGCGTCGTTGCGGACGCGACATGTCTTGAACGGAACTTAAATATTGTATTTCAGATACTCGAAATAACCGATAACGTTATCCTTTGTGTAAACCTTCTCGACGAAGCTGAAAAAAAAGGGATATCCGTTGACCTCAGAAAGCTTTCAAAAATTCTCGGTATACCCGTTGTCGGAACAAGCGCACGCAGCGGCAAAGGGCTTGACGAGCTGTGCAAATGTATAGAAAAGCTGTGCAGCTCACCAAATCACGGCACGTATAAGCCGACTTACGGTGATACAGTCGAAGAAGCCGCAGCAATTGTAATCCCCGATATCACCGGTCTTGTGCACGACCGCATACCGCCGAAATGGCTGTCACTGCGCCTTTTGGAGGATGATACAAATTTCAACTCATCTCTTTGTGATTTTCTGGGTTTTGACATAACCGAAGATACCGATTTGTCAGACAAAATACGCCGTGCGAAAAAGCTTCTGCAAAACCACGGCATCGACCGTGAGGATTTGCGCGATTTATTGGTATCAAAAATTATAAATGAGAGCGAAAAAGTATATAAGCTTTGCGTATCGGCAAAGGATAACTATAACGAGCGCGACAGACGGCTTGATCGTCTGTTTACCTCACGGATTACCGGAATACCGATTATGCTTATGATGATGTTTGTCATTTTCTGGCTCACAATAAGCGGCGCAAATTATCCCTCGCAGATACTTTACAATTTTCTTTTTATGATAGAAGGAAAGCTGTATGAACTAATGGCATGGGCGCCGCCGTACATAGGCGGTCTGCTCATAGGCGGTATGTACCGCGTGCTTGCATGGGTTGTGTCGGTCATGCTGCCTCCGATGGCAATATTTTTCCCTCTTTTTACGCTGTTGGAGGACCTTGGATATCTTCCGCGCATAGCATTTAATATGGATAAATTTTTCAAAAAGGCTCATGCTCACGGCAAACAGGCTCTGACCATGTGTATAG
>CAKSHB010000077.1 GCA_934456295.1 uncultured Clostridia bacterium
CAATTATTTTATCACAAAAACAAAAAAGTAGATACACGGTGGTTTTCCTTGTGTCTACTTTTATTTTACTACTTCAACATACGTGGGTGGTTATTTATTTGCACGATAAAAAAGAAGCGGATTTTTTATCCGCTTCTTTCCGATGTTATTTTTGCTGTTATTCTGCCACTTTAAACCTTATTTCCTTCACCGCGTTCCACATACTTATGTTACTTCCGTGTGCGTAATAACGCATGTATTTTGTTTTGACAGGAGTTTTGAGTGTAAAAATTTCCCATTTATCGGGATTGCCTTCTTTGCCTTTTCCTTCATATGCTATTGTCCAGTTCTGACCGTCCTCTGAGGTCCATATGTCAAAGAACGCCGTACGGCCTCCGTTCGGATTAAGCCAAAGCTCTACATCGGTTACTGTATATTCTTTATCAAACTCATAGTTTACCCAATGCTCACCCTGAGCTGTCCAAACAGTGTTTGTATCTCCGTCATATGTGTTTGAAGGATAGTTTTCTGCGCTGTATTCCGAGCAGGTTGAGTTAATTATTTTTGCATAACCCTCCCATGAAATCGGCTTCGGCTTCGGTTTACCCTTCTTTATGAGAACAGATTTTGCAAAATTGTCCCATGTTACCGTTGCGCCGAGAGTTTCGGAAACAAAGCGTACCGGAACCATGAAACGGTCATCTATTATCATTGCCGGAACATCAAGCTCCATTGCTTCTCCGTCAACATATGCCGTGCTGCTGTTTTCTGTGAGCTTTATTTCAACATCGTCATTGTAGTTTGCCGTTGCCGTAGCTGTTGCATCATCATATGTAAGCGTCGCTCCGAGCGCCTCAAAGATTGCACGCATAGGCACAAGCGTTCTGTCGTCAATAATTCTCGCAGGCACATCGGAATAAATATAACTGTCATTTACCTTTATATCTATTCTCTCAAAATCAGCCACAGGCGTTTCTGTGAACGTTTTGTCTGCATTTGCGCCTGCATATGTAAGCGTATATTCTCCGGCAGGACCTGTGAAATATATCATGCCGCCGTCTTTGGAAGCAATCTCTTTTGTAATCTCGTTTCCGCCGACGCTTACTGACCATGTGCCTTCTTTTATTCCGGCAACAGTAATTTTTAATTCTGTTTCATCGCCGGGGACAGTAAAGCTTGCGCTGTCTGTTACACGCTCTTTATCTTTGCCGAAAAGCGCCGCTTTACCGAGGATTTTTGCACCGTAGAGTTTATCGCTTTCAATAAGCTCCGCACGCTGAAGTTCATAGCTTTTATCCGCATCGTTTACATACATTACGTTCAGGAAGTAATCTGTCTTATTTTCCTCAGACGGGCTTACTTCAAGTCTGCCCCAGCCTACTTCATATGTGAGAGGCATTCTTGTAGGCACATAGTTTTTGCCGTCAATCCAAAATCTTTTATCTTCGCCGCCTATTGTTTCAAGGTTTGCGTTCTTTGGCAGCAAGGTCTGGTTTGTCAGCATGCCGTTATGACCGTCATTTGTATCTGTGAGAACCGATACGTTTCCGTTTACTTTTATTTCCTCCTGAGAATGGAGCAAAAATGTCTTTTTAAAGCTCTTTTTTTTCGCCGTTACTTTATCAAACACGATAAATGTTGCGGGGAAATCGGGGTTATCATTCGGCATAAAGAGCATTGAGCGTCTTACCTCGCTGACCTTATTCGTATATGCCTTTGCGATATCTCCCGAAATATATGAGTATTCGGGGGTGATTGTATCGGGACCGAACTCATGTGCGAGAACTTCGCCTGTTTTAAACTCGCCGCTTTCAATCCACTGCTCATATGTAGCCGGTTCGCCCCAATTGCTCGGAGCGCGCTGACCGCCGTCATTTGCCCTGTTTGCGTCCTTTTCATCCGGGTCATATATAAGCAGCGTATTATGCGCTATCGAGCGTTTGTTATAGTTATAATCATGCTCTGTGCCGTACGAATCATATATACCCGATTCTGAGGCAAGAATACCCTTATAATATATCTGGAAGTTTCCGGCGTCACGATGATTATGGTTTGCGCCGTATACTTCACCGATTTTCATAAACGCAATAGCGTCGGGAGCGTTTACACCGTCGTTCCAGCCTGTGCGTGCAATCATCTGACCCAAAGGCGATGCAAAGTACTTTGTTTTCGGCAAGGTTGCCACATGCTTCGGTACAATTGTCGGGTCGTTAAACAGAAGCACTGTTACAGGCGTGAAAAACTGCTGTGTGTAGTTGAATGTTGCAAGCTGACTTCTTTCTTTCAAAAACTCTTTTTTGCTGTAAGGGTCTTTGTAGAACGATGCCGAGTAGAATAACGGGTCGCAATATGCGTTCCAGTATGTACATGTGTTATTTGCCTCGTTATAGTCATCACCCTCACGCAGCATTTCACCGTCGGGACGGCGTGAATAAATCCACTGATAGTCAGCTTTGCCGAACTCGGGAACAAATACAGCTTCACCTGTCATGCGGTACATAAGCCATTGTCCGAGCAAATCTGCTGTACGTCTGTATGACGAATAAGCCATTCCCTGATGCTGTGTATTTGCGCTTGCCCAATAATTTCTCGGCTTCAAATATTCGCTGAGATATCTTCCGCCAACATAATTATATATATCCGGATACTCGTCATACGTTGCAATACCGAATGCGAGCAAATCACGCATAAGCTGCGCCTCACTGCCATGACCGCATACTGCCCCCTGACGTTTCGGCGGCCAGCCGATTTCCATGGTTGACGCATTTGCCTGACAATAACTTACGAATAATTTTTTATCCTCCTGCGTCATAAGAGGATAACACCAGTCATAAACAAGCGATGAAACATATATAAGCTGTCCTGCCGAACGTGTCGGGTCAAACTCGCCTATGAAGTTTGCGTTTCCGCAGAAATTCTTCATGGCGATAATTGCTTGTTTGCCGTTTTCTTCATTTCCGTTTATCACATAATCAAAAGCCATCGCCTCTATTGCGCCCAGAACCTTTGTATCAAAGGTTGCACCCGTTTTTGAAGGCTTTACGATACCGTCGGTTTTCATTGCAAGAAGTTTTTCAAGCTCTGCAACCGCCGCCGCATTTTCCTCGCTGTTCCAGTTTTCTTTTATCTTCGGTATATCACTCTTTCTAAGCATTACTCTCGGATGCCCCGGCGGAGGTGTTATGGTCGGCATGGGATATACGTCCGATGGAAGCTTCGATATAACAATATCGCCCTTCTGCGGCAAACTTCCCATATCCTTCGGTATAAACAAAGAGTGATCCGTGATTATGAATTTATCAATCATTGCACCCGTTTCACGCGGAATGATTTTTACGGTTATGGGGTCAAGCGAATACGGTATAATCATTGTGAATACAGACCATACATAATCGCTCGATACCTCAAGCCCCGTCTGCGCGAACGATGACCCTGTTGACAGCCAGCATGAATCGCTGCCGGTGCCGGGACAAAGCATTCGTACCCAAACTTTATATGAGGTTTGTTTTTCAGGCTTGAACGTGAACGAAATTCCGCCGTCAGCATCATCTGCCGGTATTTCGCGGTCATCAACCGATAAACGTACGGCCTTTTTGCCCGAGGCTTTATCGTCGCTCACCGTTTCAACTGTTTTTGAGGTTACATTTTCCTCTGCCTCAAACATTACAGAACCGTCTGTGAGAGTATATTCTTTAATTTTTGACGAAACCGATGACGGTTTCGGTGATGATGTTGATGGCGATGTTGCAGATGCGGAGCCGTCGATTTTCGGAACCTTTGACGCGTCTGCAGTTATAAAGAATGCGTCGTATATCGCTCCCTGCTCACGGTGATTCCACATAAATATATTCTTTCCCGATTTCAATTCTGACTCCGCAAGCTTAAGCCACACATAATCGCTGCCGAGCTCTCCGGGGTGCATATCTTTCCAGCCGTCCTCGTTAAATCTAAAAAAATATGAATCATTGCCGCCGCTGGTTATAATTACTTTTGCATAAACTGCATATGTCCCGTCAGCCGGTACGTTAAAATCAATTGTAACGTCCGGATTTGTGATTGCATCGGGGTCTTTCATTTCGCCTGATGCCGAAATGTACTTGCCATCGCTTGCATTTTTGTCCTTTGTTACCGTTATTGATTTTCCGAGTGTTGTTTTTTCTGCCTCAATCAGCGTATCGACCGAAAAAGCAGTTGCTGCCGCCGCCGGAACATATGACACGGTCATACTCATCAGAAATACAATAACCATTATTGCCGATAGAACTTTTTGCCATTTGATTTTCATTTTGGACATACCCCCTTATATTAATTTTTTTGATAATATTGTGTCATAAGAAAAAGCTTGATTATAAGGTTTTTCTTATTCTATATTATTAATATAACATTTCTTTTTACTGTTTGTAAATACATTTTTACTAAAATTTTTAATTTTTTGAAAATTTTTAGTGTTTGCGCAAAAAATGTTTGCCCATATAACGGATGGTATTTCATTTTCGGGCACATATATAGTTTGGCACGTTTCTCCTTCTTTTATTTTTCTCTTCATTTTGCCGATATGATTTGCAGTTTTTTATATTTCCGATTAGATATGCAATTAGAGTATTTCTGTTGTGATACAATTGATGGGTGACAAAAAAATAAGAAAATGAACTCCAAATATGATATAATGTTTTGCGTCCAAAC
>CAKSHB010000078.1 GCA_934456295.1 uncultured Clostridia bacterium
GGCTCATCCCAAGCTGCGTCCTGTTGAAAGTCCGACTGCGGGTGTATTTCTCTCGGGCGCATGTCAGGGGCCGAAGGATATCCCCGAAACAGTTGCACAGGCAGGAGCCGCAGCATCAAAGGTCATCGGACTTTTGTGCAAGGATAAACTTACGGGCAACCCGTGTATCGCACATTCCGACGAAATGATGTGCAACGGCTGCTCCACATGTGAAAAAGTATGTCCCTACGGCGCAATTTCCTATCAGGACAAGGAATTCAGAATGCCCGACAGAACCACAAAAATCCGTCGCATAGCCGTTGTAAACGAGGCTGTATGCCAGGGCTGCGGCGCATGTACCGTGGCTTGTATGTCAGGCGCTATGGATTTGCGCGGCTTTACAAGCAAACAAATTATGGCGGAGGTAGATGCAATATGCAAGTAAACGAATATAAGCCGCTTATAGTGGCGTTCTGCTGCAACTGGTGCTCTTATGCCGGCGCCGATCTGGCAGGCAACAACAGACTGAATTATCCGGCAGATGTAAAAATTATCCGTGTCCCCTGCTCATGCAGAGTAAACCCGATGTTTATACTGCGCGCATTTCAGCGCGGCGCCGACGGTGTAATCATATGCGGCTGCCACCCCGGCGACTGCCATTACACCTCCGGCAACTACTATACTCGCCGCCGTATGGCGCTGCTCTTCTCAATGCTTGATTATCTTGGCATTGAAAAAGAACGCACACGCGTTGAATGGGTAAGTGCGGCAGAAGGTGCAAAATTTTCGGCTACAATGAACGACTTTGCGCAGACAGTCGCTTCCCTTGGCGAAAACAAAAGATTGGAGGATTTGCGATGCAGGAAATAAAACGCGAAATTCTCATATCAAAAGCCTCGGAAATGCTGAAAAACGGTGATGTTGACCGCATACTGGGCTGGAGAGCCGGAGAATTTGACTATGATATAACTCCCGCAGTTTTCTATGATGCCGATGAACTCGCAAGAGATTTTGTGTGGAACGATTTCTGCGGAGCAAACTTTTCTAAATATCTTATAAAAGAAACTCAGAAAACCGAAAGCAAGGTTTTGGTTTTCCTGAAACCCTGTGACACATACAGTTTCAACCAGCTTCTTACAGAGCATCGTTTCGACCGCGAAAAGGTATATGCAGTCGGTATTCCGTGCAGCGGCATGTTTGACATCAGCCGTATAAAGGATAAAACCGAGGGAATTTGCTCTATCGGCGAAAAGGACGGCAAAGTGAGCGTTGAAACGCTTTATGACGGCACGCTGACATTCGATTTTGACAGCTTACTTGCCGAAAGATGCACAAACTGTAAATCGAAAAAGCATGTCGCATATGACGAGCTTTTGGGCGATGACGGAGATGTTATCGACTCAAAAAGGTTTGATGAAGTTGAAAAACTTGAGAAAATGAGCGCCGATGAGCGTTTTGCCTTCTGGCAGAACGAGCTGTCACGCTGTATTCGCTGCAACGCATGCCGCGATGTATGTCCCGCATGCAGCTGTGAGAAATGCGTTTTCGACAACCCGAATTCGGGCGTTGAAAACAAAGCGGCGGCTAACTCATTTGAAGAAAAAATGTTTCATATAATCCGCGCATTCCATGTGGCGGGACGCTGCACAGACTGCGGCGAATGTTCGCGCGTATGTCCCCAGAACATACCGCTTCACCTGCTGAACCGCAAATTTATCAAAGATATCGATAATTTCTACGGTGAGTATCAGGCAGGCGCCGAAGTCGGAAGCCGTGCGCCGATTGTAAACTATACTACTGATGATATAGAGCCTTGCGAGGCTGTGGAAAGAGGTGACGAGAATGCGTAAAATTTCACTTGACAAGCTTGATGTTCTTTTTTCCGCCATTTCCGACACAGCGGCGCTCTATCTTCCCGTTGACGGTAAAGCCGGCGCAAAATTTGAGAAATGGGAAAGCGGCAAAACGCTCTCAAACGCTCTCAACACCGTAAGAAGTGCAAAGGATTTCTTCTTTCCGCAGACAGAAAATCTGATGGATTTTAAAATGGAGGGCAAAAACATCGAAATCATCGACACTCGCAGCGAATGTGAAGATTTCGTTATTTTTGGCATACGCGGCTGTGACGTAAAAAGCTTTGAGATACTCGACCGCGTATTTCTCGCCGAGCCCGTTGACACATATTATAAAAACCGTCGCGAACACGGCATTATCATGTCGCTTGCATGCACAAAGCCGGCAGAAACCTGTTTCTGCCATACCTTCGGCATAGACGCGTCGGAACCTGAGGGCGATATTGTGTGCTATAAGACAGACGGCGCGTTATATATGGACGCAAAAACCGATAAGGGTACAAAGCTGCTTGACAGCCTCAGAGCTGTGACAGATGATGCTGACAGCGCCGAAGCCGATAAACAAAAGGAGATAATCCGCGAAAGACTTGAAAAACTTCCCCTTGCCTCCCTTTCGGCAGATAAATTCGGCAGCGGCAAAACATCGGAGTTTTTTGACGCACCCGAATGGAGCGAGCTTTCACAGTCATGTCTTGGATGCGGCACATGTACATTTGTATGTCCCACATGCCAGTGCTACGACATAAAGGATTTCAACACAGGTCACGGCGTAAAGCGTTTCCGCTGCTGGGATTCATGCATGTATTCCGATTTTACGAAAATGTCGGCAGGTCAGCCCAGGCTCACGCAGCTTGAGCGTTTCCGCCAGCGTTTCATGCATAAGCTTGTGTACTATCCCACAAATAACGACGGTTTGTTCTCATGCGTCGGCTGCGGCAGATGTCTGTCAAAATGCCCCATACAGATGAACATAGTAAAGGTTATGAAAAAGTTAGGAGGTCGTGCAAATGGTTGATATGAAGGAACCGCTTATCCCCGTTATCGGAACGGTTACGGATATACGTATTGATACTCCCGATGTAAAAACCTTCCGTGTTGTAACGCCTGACGGCAAAAAGGCATTTGAACATAAACCGGGGCAGTGTGCCATGCTTTCAATCCCCGGAGTCGGCGAGGCGATGTTTTCCATTACCTCATCTCCGACAAATACTGAATTTATGGAATTTTCAATAAAAAAATGCGGCTGTGTTACAGAATGGCTCCATTCCATGGAGGTCGGTCAGCAGATTACGATACGCGGACCTTACGGAAATGCGTTCCCCGTTGATACAGAGTTTGTCGGACATGATATGCTCTTTATCGCCGGCGGTATCGGGCTTGCACCGCTCCGCTCCGTCATCAACTACTGCCGTCACTACCGTGACCGTTACGGAAAAATTGATATTGTATACGGTTCGCGCAGCATGCAGGATCTTGTTGATTACAAAGAAATTATAGATGAATGGTCAAAAGATGCCGGCGTAAACGTATATCTGACGATTGACCGCGAGCAGCCCGAATGGGACGGTCATGTCGGATTTGTTCCGAATTATGTAAAAGAGCTTGGTTTTTCAACCAACAAAACCGCCATTCTCTGCGGTCCGCCGATTATGATTAAGTTTACTCTCGCAGGGCTTATAGAGCTTGGCTTTGATAAAACTCAGGTATACACCACAATGGAGCTTCGCATGAAATGCGGTATCGGAAAATGCGGCAGATGCAACATCGGCTCAAAATACGTCTGCAAGGACGGTCCGGTTTTCCGCTGTGATGAGCTTGACGAGCTTCCGAACGAGTATTGATGTATAAGCAGTTTTTGATAATGCACAGATAACTGCAATACGGAGATTTTTATGATAAGGAGATTTTGAAAATGGAAAATATGGTTAACGTTTACCTCTTCGGTAAACAATACAGTGTTCCTGACAACCTTACGATAATGCGCGCCATGGAGTATGCCGGCTATCAGCTTGTACGCGGCTGCGGCTGCCGCAACGGTTTCTGCGGCGCATGTGCAACCATTTACCGCATAAAGGGCGACAGAGAGCTTAAAACCTGTCTTGCATGTCAGACAAAGGTTGAGGACAATATGTATGTTGCAACACTCCCCTTCTTTCCGCTCGTAAAACAGGTTTACGATATAGAAAAGATAAAGCCGACAGAGCAGATAATGATGCAGCTTTATCCCGAAATTTACGCATGTGTAGGCTGCAACGCCTGCACGAAAAGCTGTACGCAGAGCCTTAATGTAATGCAGTATATCGCCTATGCTCAGCGCGGCGAATTTGATAAATGTGCCGAGGAGTCGTTTGACTGTGTAATGTGCGGCGTATGTTCATCGCGCTGTCCCGCCGGAATTTCCCATCCGCAGGTTGCAATGCTGGCAAGACGTCTGAACGGCAAATACCTTGCCCCGAAAACAAAGCATCTTGAGGATCGCGTAAAAGAGATAAAAGACGGTACATTTACCGAACTTATCGAAAACCTTATGGGAAAACCGATTGATGAAATAAAAGAACTCTACAACAACAGAGAGATTGAAAAGTAAGGAGGGACAGACGTGTATTCAAAGGAATTTGAAAAATCACTTAAAGCCGTTGAGGCAGCCAGAGAGGCAAATATTGCATATGAACCGGCACGTATGAGCGCGCAGGAGAAAGAG
>CAKSHB010000079.1 GCA_934456295.1 uncultured Clostridia bacterium
CTTAAATGTAGCATGAAGAGCTGTGAGAAATGTAGTGAAGAATATTGGCTTGCGGAGGTGTAGAAATGAAAAATATATCAGAACTTTCTGAGCTTATGGCGGAACTTCTCGAAAGTTGCCCGGATTTAGAATTTAATCCGCGAGGAATTGAGATAATCAACGAGATTGCGGATTACGCCGAACAAACAAAGATATTCAAAGAAAACAAGGAGCGCGGCGAAATCTTTGGCGGAAAGACTGCGAAAAACATATTTTGCTATATGCTTGACCGCGTTGTAAACGCACCAACGACATTACATAGAGATGTGAGCGTAATTCTTATTGTGCCATTTGTAAGAAAAAAACTGAATGAAGAAATGACGGAGGTGCAAAATGGGTAAGTATGCGGCAAACACGAATGTATCAAGCGAGCTATCCAGGCTTGAAATCGAAAAAACGCTTATTCGGTACGGTGCAGATAACTTTGCATATGCCATGTCAAACGGAAAGGCGTTGATAGGATTTACAATGTATGCCCGTCAAATTAAATTTGTGCTTGCACTTCCTTGCAAAGAGGAATTTTCCAAAACACCAACAGGGCGCGAGCGTTCGGAGAATAGTCAGTACGAAGCGTGGGAGCAAGCCTGCCGACAGCGTTGGAGAGCATTAAATCTTGTTATAAAGGCAAAGCTTGAAGCGGTCGAATGTGGCATATCGATGTTTGAAGATGAATTTATGAGCAACATCGTACTGCCCGGCGGCCAAACAGTAGGCGATTTTATGAAACCTCAGATAGAACAGGCGTATATAAGTGGTGATATTCCGAAATTATTGCCGGGCTTGGGAGGATAAGAGCAAATGATTATCGATTTTGAAAAATTTGTTGCAAATAAATTTTTAAAATGGGTAAGTGCATATCTCAATTTGCCAAAAATTAAAGACAACAGAGATTTGATTCAGCCGTGTATTTCAGTATTAATTGAAAAAGGAGTTTTTACAATTGAAGAACTTAGGGCTGAACTGCGTAAAAACAATATTATTTTGCATGAAAAGTACTATAAAATCGGAGGGATACAAAATGATAACAGGAGTTGATTTTATGAAATGCAACAGCTGCAAGCACAGAATAAAAACTGACACAAACATATATTGTGCAAAATCTGAAAACAGGCAGGTAACGGTCCGTGCCGGTGAAAATGCTCCGGTCTGGTGTCCGAAGAACTTTACAAAGGAGCGTCGGAAATGAAAGTCGGCGATATAATCAGCGTTAAAATCAAAGCCGCAACAATGTCATATCACGCAATACCAAAAACTAAGCATTGCAGAGTGTATCAGATATACAAAACATTTGCGGTTCTTGACACAGGGAAATACAAATTCTGCGCGTACATAAGCGATATAAAAAACAAGGCGGTTGTTTCGGTTTGAGGAGGCGGTCGGTATTACTAAAAGAGAATTGTCACAACTTTATTATCTGAACAAAGAAATACGACAACAGCAGGAACGGTTACACGAGCTTGAAGCTCTTGCTGCTTCTTGCACACAAAAAGTAACGGGATTGCCG
The DNA here is from genome assembly GCA_934456295.1 of uncultured Clostridia bacterium. Taxonomy (GTDB): domain Bacteria; phylum Bacillota; class Clostridia; order UBA1381; family UMGS1253; genus Aphodoplasma. Next base: position 1,544 of record CAKSHB010000079.1, read on the forward strand.
TCCGGAAACGGAGTAACGGACAAGCTTTCGAAGTGTGCTGTTGAAATAGCAGATTTAAAGGTTCTGATTGACTTGAATTTAAAAAAATGTTTTTATGAGTTGAAAAAGTTAAACAGATACATAGACAGCATTGAGGACAGTCGATTGAGAATGATTATGAAGCTCAGATATGTAAACGGACTGAGCTGGCGACAGATTGCTTTCAGCATAGGCGGCGGTAATACCGAGGACGGTGTGCGAAAGGTACATGATCGCTTTTTAAAAAAATCGGTTTGATTTTAAAAATTGTCCGTTTTGTCCGTTTTTGTTGTGCTATAATGGTATCATAGAAATTTACAAAGCACTTGCCCGTTAAAGGTGAGTGCTTTTTGTGTCGGTAATAATTGCCGGCGGTTGCGGTCGGAGGGCTTATAGTAAATGAGAGGTGGTGGCGTTGTCATATACAAATTGGACTAAAATCAAAAACGAATATATAAATACAAACATAAGTCAGCGCAAATTGGCTAAAAAATACGGTATTTCCGTGAGCACGCTCACCAAAAGAGCTAACAAAGAAAAATGGCAACAGGAAAAGGAAATGCAGCGCAACAAAATAGAAACAGAAGTCGACAAACAAATCGGTAAGAAAATAATCGAAGCCGAAGTCGACAGAATGACTAAACTGCTTTCGCTTAGTGATAAAATATCGGCAAAAATTGAGAAAGCCATAGACCAGTTGGAAACAAGCGGAACTGTTGATACATATAAATTGAGGCAAGTTGTACAATCGCTAAAAGACATCAAAGATATAACCTTGTTTAATAACAATGGTGCAAGCTCTGAAAGCAAGCACGATGAACTTATAAATGCAATCAAAGAAGCGGTGGATGATGAAGTTTAACAAATTTTCAAAAAAGCAAGCGGAGATATTAAAATTCATATGCGAAGATTATGATATGCTGATCTGCGACGGTGCTGTGAGAAGCGGAAAAACAGTTGTAATGATAATGGCATTTGTGATGTGGGCAATGGCAAATTTCAACGGTGAGAATTTTGCTGTGTGCGGCAAAACAGTAACCAATGCTGAAAAAAATGTAATAAAACCTTTACTTAATACGGAAGGTCTCCCCTATTCGTTTGAATATAAACGCTCTGACAGAATACTTATTGTGCGTTGCGGAAACAAAGAAAACTGCTTTTATGTATATGGCGGCAAGGATGAAAGCAGTTATATGCTTATACAAGGCATTACGCTTGCCGGTGTATTTTTTGATGAAGTGGCATTAATGCCAAAATCATTTGTAGACCAGGCAATATCCCGCACGCTTACTTTTGACAATGCAAAGCTGTGGTTCAACTGCAACCCGGAGAGTCCCGGTCACTGGTTTTACGGCGAATACATAGAAAAGCAGCCGCCCGGTGCGAAAAGGCTGCACTTTCTGATGAATGACAATCCTATAATGACAGCGGACAAAATCGAAAAAGCCGAGAGCAGATTTTCGGGAGTGTTTTATGACAGATATGTAAAAGGATTATGGGTTGCCGCCGAGGGTCTGGTATACAAGGTATTTGACGAAAAGCTGCATGTGACGGACAAAGTACCCGAAAGCGGAATGTACTATATATCAATTGACTACGGAACACTTAACCCGTGCAGTATGGGATTATGGTGCATAGCGGACGGCACGGCATACAGAGTGGCGGAGTATTACTATGACGGCAGAAAAACCGGCAGGCAGCTTACTGACGAGGAGTATTACAAGCAGCTTGAAAGGCTCGCCGGTGACAAATACATTCAGTGCGTGGTGGTGGACCCGTCTGCCGCAAGCTTCATCACAACGATAAAAAGGCACGGCAGATTTACCGTAAGAAAAGCGAAAAATGACGTAATTGCAGGAATAAACCGCACTGCCGTGCTCATAAGCGGCGGAAAGGTAAAAATCCATCCGTCGTGCCGTGCGATTATAAAGGAATTTAAGTCATACAGATATGACGAAAAGGCGGCAAAGGATACCGTAATAAAAGAGAATGACCATGCAATGGATGACATGAGGTATTTTTGCTACACGATATTGGACAAAATGTGGTGATAAAATGAAAATATTAGACTTTTTTAAGAGGGTGATTGGTATTTTTGGATTTAAAAATTCACTGGAAAGGCTCGGAATTAAAACTGTTGTTTCTGAAAAAATGTCGGGGTGTATTAACCGCTGGGCGGCAATGTATGAAGGCGGCATGCGAGGCAGGCTGAATATTCCGGCGGCGATAGCTTCGGAGGCGGCGCGGCTTGCAACGGTTGAACTGAAATCTTCGGTAACCGGTTCGGAGAGAGCGGATTTTCTTAACGGCGAGTATGTCGAGGTAATAGACAAAATACGCAACATAACCGAATATGCCGCCGCAAAGGGCGGAGTTGTATTAAAGCCGTATGTGGACGGCGGAAAAATCAAGGTGGGATTTGTGCAGGCTGAAAACTTCATACCTACCTCATATGACAGCTCACAGTGCATAGATGGTGCGGCTTTTTTGGACAGGCGTTTCAAAGACGGAAAGGTATATACAAGGATTGAGCATCACGGTTTTGCAGACGGAAAATATACTGTATGCAACTATGTATTTGAGTCATACACGGCAAGCGAACTGGGACGGCAGATAAACCCTGCGAAAACAGACTTCTGGAGAGAAATATCTCCGCAGGTAGTTATGGAGGGGGTAAAAAAACCGTTATTTGCTTACTTTAAAATGCCTATGGCAAACATTGAGGATTCTTCATCGCCGCTCGGAACTTCTATATATGCAAAGTGTACGGAGCTTATCGAGGACGCTGAAAAACAGTATGACAGGCTTTTGTGGGAATTCAAAAGCGGCGAGAGAGCCCTGTATGTAGACACAAATGCGGTAAAAAGAGATGAAAACGGCAGGGAAATTTTACCTGACGAAAGGCTGTACAAGCTTCTGAACACAGACGATTCTTTATTCAAGGACTGGACACCGACGTTGAGG
>CAKSHB010000080.1 GCA_934456295.1 uncultured Clostridia bacterium
TAATCCATTGCAGATATGCGAAAACAGAGCATGCATTTTTACCATAAATAAAATGTACATGCTGCAATGGAAATATTTACTTGTGTGACAAAAACATTGTACCACAAAAATATGGTACAATCAAGATAATTTTTAAGTTTTTTCCAAACAAAAAAGTGCGCAGCCGAAGCCACGCACCGAAAATACAAATATATACCGCCGCATTGCACACAACACAGCACAATTTTTAATTTTCTACAATTTCAATCTCAACGCCGTTTTCCGTCAGAGCCTCACATATATCCTCATCAAGCTCTGCGTCCGTAATAATGCAGTCAATATCGCAAAATCCGGCAAGCTTTGCAAATCCGACTTTGCCAACCTTTGATGCGTCGCACATATAATACGCCCTGCTGCAATTTTCCAGCATCGCCGCCTTTATCGCACGTTCACTCTCATTGCTCTCAAGTATGCCTGCCGCCGCGTCAATTCCTCTGCTGCTGAAAAACAGCTTTCAGGCATAATATTTTTCGCGTATTACCTCCTCGGCAAGACTTCCCACAAACGACATATTTGCGCTCACAAAACCGCCTGCCGCAATCAGCTTGATACCCTCGCAGCCGACAAGCTCCTCCACAACGCGCAGTGAGTTTGTGATTACCGTAAGGTTGTGCATACCCCTAAGCTCGCGCGCCATGAAAAATGTCGTGGTTGACGCGTCAAGAAATATCGTATCACCGGGCATTATGTGCGCACATGCCGCCTTTGCAAGCTTTTGCTTTGCCTCAACATTTGTCTTTTTGCGTTTCTCCAGCGACAGCTCATATGAGGTGCGGCCTATCTGCACAGCTCCGCCGTGCGTGCGCATAAGAAGCTCCTGTTTTTCGAGCTTTTCCAAATCGCGGCGCACCGTTTCCTCCGTTACACCAAGCTCAGTGCTGAGCTTGCTGACCCATACGGAACCGCTCTGTTCCAAAAGCTCAAGTATTCTTTTCTGACGTTCAGCCGCAAACATATTTATACCTCACTTTTTTACGTTCTGAACGCATTATATCACACTTTTCCTTTTTTGGCAAGTATTGTTACAGTATTGCCGTTTTTTAGCCCCGCACAGTTTGCGTCATCGGTATCTATATGCATTTCGCTGTGAAAATCGTCGCGCACTCTCACCTGCACATCATAAAAAAGTGTTGGCTTTTCGCCGTCAACTCTCACATCGACAAAATCGCCGTCTTTTACTCCCTGTTTTTCGGCGCCTTCGGGCGAAAGATGAATATGACGGTTTGCAATTATAACGCCCTCATTCAGATAAACGCTGCCCTTCGGACCCACAATAACTATCCTTTCCGAATTTTCAACCTGTCCCGACGGACGCACGGGTGGACTCACTTTCAGCACAAATGTGTCCGTGCGCGATATCTCAACCTGCGTTTTCTTTCGCACAGGACCGAGTACACGCACATTCTCTATCGCCTTCAGCGACGGTCCGACGAGCGTCACAACCTCATTTGAAGCAAATTCTCTGCCCATCAAAACCTTTTTTACGCTAAGCTCAAAACCTTTACCGAAGAGCGTTTCAAGGTCTTTTTGGCAAAGGTGCACATGCCTTTGCGATACGCCCACCTTGATTTTGTCATCGCCCGATATACCTTTGCCGGACACATTTTCTTTGCCTTTCGTTATGTTCATATTTGATTTTATAACTTCGCTCACAATGCTTTCTATAAGCTTTTCATCATACATGTTTTCACCGTCCGTTATATATCAAAAAATTTCATAATTTCGTCATGCGGTCTTGCTATAACTTCACAGCCGTATACCTTGCCGAGCTTTGAGGCAAATTTTTCTCCTGCCGAAACCGCCGTCCCCGCATCGGATACACTGCCCGTTATCACAAGTGTAACAAGCCGTCCGCCGAGCCGCTTTTCCGTATGTATCAGACGCACATTTGCCGCCTTCAGCATTGCGTCAAGACCTTCGATTGAAGCAACAAGCCCCTGAACCTCAAGTATGCCGATTGCGTTTTTATTTTCCGCATGTGTCTGTATCTGCACATTTTTCATATTCTTCGGAAGCTTTTTGTTGAAACCGTCCCTGTTTATATCAAGCAAATACGCCATATGTTCCGTATCATCGCCGGGACGCGCAATAATGTGCGATACAATATATCGCCCTTTTGACTTTGCATATTCCGACGCAGCCTCAACGCCCGCTCTCACACTTGACACATCGCCCTCCATTTTAACCGCCATAACCAACGGCGCCGGAACGTCCTCTTTTATGGGTCTGTTTCTGTCAAATGCAATAATTTTTACATCAGCCGCTTTTGCCGCCTCGTCAGCCGCACACAATGCCGCCGTAAAGCTGTATACTTCCGCTATTCCGAGTGCCTTCATAGTCAATACCACCTATAATTTTATATAATGTGCAGTCCGTCTGCCATTACACATCTGCGCTGTCTTGTAAAGCTTCTCGCGCTTGTAAGCCCTTCACCTGTCGGACCTGCGATTGTAAAGGTTGTGTGTCCTTCGCCGCCTGCGCCTATGCCTGCATATGACGGCGCATTTTTTACAAATATAGTCGTTTCAACCGCACGTGCAAAAGCTGTGAGGCGGTCAACATTTTTTGAATGAATGTGCGCCGAATGACGGTTACCGTGCTCTGCCGCAACAGCCAGCTCTATTGCCTCATCAATGCCGGACACACTCACTATCGGCAGAACCGGCATCATCATTTCCGTCTGCACAAACGGGTGCAAGGCTTCTGTCTTTGCAATTACGAGCTTTGCGTCGGAATTTATCCCGATTTCCTTCAGAAACAGCGACGCGTCCTTTCCGACCCATTTTTTATTGATAACGTATTTTCCGTCCCTGTTTATGAGTATTATTTTAAGCAGCTTTTCCGTCTGCTCCTCATCTATCAGATATGCTCCGTTTTTCGTCATATTTGCTATAAGTTCATCGCACACATTTTCAAACACAAAACATTCCTTTTCCGCAATACACGGCAAATTATTGTCAAAGCTTGCGCCGTCAACTATGTCCTTTGCCGCTTTTGCAATATCGGCAGTATCGTCTACAATTACGGGAGGATTTCCCGCTCCTGCGCCTATTGCCTTTTTCCCCGATGACAAAAGCATTTTCACAACGCCCGGACCCCCCGTTGCAACAAGCATTTTTACCTCAGGCGCCGAAACCATTGTATCGCTCGACTTCATAGTCGGATTTTTTACCGACACAACAATGTTTTCGGGACCTCCTGCCGCCAGAACAGCCCGATTTACCAAATCAACCGCATAATTTGATGTGTTTTTCGCATTCGGGTGCGGATTAAACACAACGCCGTTGCCTGCCGCAATCATTCCCATTGAATTGCACAACACCGTTTCGCTCGGATTTGTCGACGGAGTTATGCTTCCGATTATGCCGAAGGGTGCAGGCTCTATGAGCGTAAGCCCGAAATCGCCCGTATATGCTCGCGGCTCCAAATCCTCCGTTCCGGGCGTTTTGTTCGCCACAAGCTGATGCTTTATAATCTTATCGCTTACGCGCCCCATGCCCGTTTCGCAAACGCCCATATGTGCCATCTGCTCTGCCTCGTTCAATATATATTCGCGTATTTTTGAAATCATTTTTTCTCTCTGCGCAACACTGTAGCCGCGAAGCTGTGCATATGCTTTTTTTACGGCGTCAAGTGCGTCGCTCATTTCGTCAAATACGCCGATAAGTCTTTTTTCGCCGTTTTTGCCGCTGTTTATTCCGCCGATTACTTCGCTTATTATCTTTTCGATTTTTGCCTCATCAAACTGCATTTTTACCACCCCAAAACAACAGATTTATCATTCACATAAATAACCCCGATAACATAATCAAAATATGCTCTGCGCCAGATTTTTGTCGGGATTTGCTATAACCGCGCAGTCAAGCAGCATACCGCTGTCCTTCAGTTCATCTTTTACGCGCTGTGTTGCAGCCGTAACAGCCGCCACACCTCCCGTATAGAGCACATATGATTTGCCGCACATTCCGACGGCAAGCCTTACTTCAACCAGCTCCACAATCGCCGTCTTTGCCGCCGTATCCGCCGCTGTAACCGCGCTTGCACTGCTGTAGGTTTCAATTATGCCGAGCGCCTGCATTTTGTCCGCCGCAGATACTCCCATAATTGCGCCAAACAGCGACTCATGCGGATTTCCGAGCACAAAGCTGTCAGCAACATTTTCTCCGTAGCTGCTGCATGCGGCATCATGCGATGACTTCACTGCACTGATTTCGCCGCAAAAACATATCAGATACTTTCCCGGGCAGACAGTCTTTGCAAATATAATCTCGACCTCCGCCGCCTTTAAAATCATGTCGGCTGCCAGAAAGCCCGATGTGACCGTATTCATTTCAACCATTGCTATCGCTTTTTTCATCTGTCAGCCAATCCCCTCTCTGCATCGCTTTCAATTACCGCATATTTTTGCGTCACAGCCTTCACAATTCCGTCAACCGAGGAATGAATATTTACGC
>CAKSHB010000081.1 GCA_934456295.1 uncultured Clostridia bacterium
TGGTGGAGGCGGCGGGAGTCGAACCCGCGTCCGAAAACATATCCATACGGGCATCTCCGGGTGCAGTCTGTGGTCAATTATTCCCTCCGCCGCAAGTCCGCAGACAAACTCACGGTTTCAGTAGCTTCATTAGTCATGTCCGGCGCAAAGCTTAACCGAATCACGTTCACCGCTGTCTGACGCCCAAACCGAAGCCGCGGTACTCCTCGGCAGGACGGCTGCACTAATTAGGCAGCGTAAGCTAATCTTGTATTGTTAGCGTTTAAATTTAATTTAGGCTTTTTAAGCGGCGCCCACCGCTACCCGCTTCCCATACTTCAACATCCCCGTCGAAACCATTACGCCCCCGTAAAGTTAAAGTATGTTTTTCATACTAATATAGGATAGTTCAATTATTGCTTTTTGTCAACAGTTTTATACTTACAATTGTGTTAAGTTTTATACTTTTACCTGTTCCGCTCACGCAGTGCGCGGTCTATATTCCTCTTTGCGTCACGTTTTGCCGCATCATCGCGTTTGTCATACAGCTTTTTACCTCTGCACACGCCAAGCTCAAGCTTTACACGCGAATTTTCAAAATACAGCGACAGCGGTATGAGCGAATATCCCATTTGCGCCGCAGTTGCCCCGAGCTTCATAATTTCACGCTTATGCAGCAGCAGCCGTCTTTCGCGCAGCGGATCTTTATTAAAAATATTACCCTTCTCATACGGACTTATATGCATGCCGTGAACATATATTTCATTATTTTTCGTAACGGACGCATATGAATCCTTCAGATTAACTCTTCCCTCACGTATCGACTTAACCTCTGTGCCTGCAAGCTCAATACCTGCTTCATACGATTCCTCAACAAAGTAATCATGCCTTGCCTTTTTATTTTGCGCAATCAATTTTGACATAGTGCCCGTTTCACCCCATTCCATCGGTACTCATAAATATTTTTATAATCATTTTACACCGTTTACCCGGGCAATATACCCTCAAAAACTCATACAGTATTTTATATTGTATCACATTTGCTCTTTGCAGTCAATTCATCATGCACATTTACGCCAAAAATAAATCCGTGCTTGGCAGCTGCCGCTGCAAGCGCGGATTTGCCAATTATCTGTTCAACGATAATATTTACACGGCAAAAAATATCGGTGACTATTTTTATGACATATCCGAAAAACTTTATTATATACCGCTGTTGCTAATCCAATCTTTGATTTGCGCGTCTGACGAAGACGAATTTCCGCGAAATCCTTCTTTCACCGTGCTGTTCGGGCAAATATCTTTAATTGCCGATACTGATGACGCAATTCCGCTGCCGCCGCTTGTACAAAACGGCATTATCGTTTTGCCGGACAAATCATAACTCTCCAGAAATGTATTGATGATTTTCGGCATAGTACCCCACCAAATGGGATAGCCTATGAAAATCGTGTCGTAATTTTCTATGTTTTCAAGTTGCTTGAGATTGCAGGGCGTGCGCTATCGTCATGTTGCTCTTTGTTTGCGCGGCAATCGTTGTTGCTGTAATTCAAATCCTCACTCGTATAAGGCTCCTCCGCTACAATTTCAAATATGTCGGAGTTTGAATCTGCCGCAATCTTTTCTGCCAGCGCCTTTGTATTTCCGGTTGCGCTGAAATACACAACAACACTTTTGCTTGTCGGTTCTTTTGTTTCTTCCGGCTGTTTAACGGGATTTTGCTGTGTTGTTTTGACTTTGTAATTGTCACGCTTTGTTCGCTTTCATTCCATTCAACATCGAATTCAAAGCCTTCCGCAATAAAGCGGATAGGAAGCATCGTGCGTTCATTCATAACTGTCGGTGCTGCATCAAGCGTCTGCACTTCTCCGTTTAAGAGAGCCTCTGTCGAATCAATTGTGAGTTTGATTTCATCTTCGCCGTATGTTAATGTTACTTCTTCGGTTTCGCCGTTCCAGCCAACCGTGCCGCCCATTTGCTCAACCACCGCACGAACAGGAAGCAATGTTCTGTCATTAACGATAACGGGAGCTGTGCCCTGCTCATCAATCGGCATATCTGCCCCGTTTACCGTCATAACAGGACTGCCGATTTTAAGAATGATTGTTGTATCTTTTTCAGTTTGTGTTTCTTCTGCCGCACATGCCGTAAGTGACAAGCTTACGAACAAAGTATAACACTAAAGTTACCTTTAGAGTCAAACCTTTTTTGAAAAATTTTTTAAATTATAAAAATGAGTTTTTTAAGCACTTCCTGCGCAGAATATAGTATTCTTCCCGCTTAAATAAATATTCTTCCGTTTCTCCGCAGAATTTATAAAAAAATCGGAACAAGCAAACTTGTTCCGAACTTTTTTATTCAGATAATGAAATCTCCAGCACACAAGCATCGTACGGCTTAATATCATCTGTGTTGCCATAAAGAGTCCTCTTTATTTCCCATCCGCCGTCCAAGCTATATTCTTCCTTACGCGCCTTATCGGAATGATTTATAAACACAACAATCATTTTTTCACCCATTCTGTGATATGTAACCGCAATATCTTTGTCGAAAACCTTTATAGGGTGACTGTCTGCATATTCTCCGAAAAGCTTTTTATATACCAAATGCATATTTCCGCCGAATGCATCATGTGTATCAATGAGGTTGTCCTCCAGCGGGAAGTTTACAAAAAACACTCTTCCTTTGCCGTAATTATTTAAGCCTTAAAAAGCTTGCCGCATTTTCGTCGCTGCATACCATCGGATCCATTCTTCCTATTTCCTCAGCCATACACGGCTTTCCGCCTATTTCGGAATACAGCTTTGTTTCCGCGGTCGCATGCATAGTCGTACGCAATGAAAGTGTTTTATCAATTCTTGTATGTCTGCACCAGAACGGGTACGGGTGTGTTGTAAGTATATCCGTAAACATTGCCTGGTCCTCTATGCGCCATGTGGCATTGCTTGCAACGTCCAATGTATGCATTCCCGAAACCACAAGCCGCGTACTGTCCTCCGCACGTATTGCATTTGCGATAATTGAGGTCCAGTTTGCAGCGCCTATTCTGTCCGTTTCTGACATACAGTTACATTCGTTGCCCAAATCCCATGCGAGAACCGTATCGCTTTTTTTGAACCTCGAAACAAACCCCTTTATAAAAAGCTGCTGAAAATATTGTGACAGCGGGTCGTTGATTATATTTTTCCCGTACAAAGCCGGCGGAACAAACATTCTTCCGCTCATCCAGCCCGTTATAAGCCCAACTATAACCTTTATTTTATATTCGCTGCATATGCCTAAAAATTCGTCAAACCTATCCATCATCACATCGTCCAGAAAGTACGGATTTGTGCTCGGCTGCTCATTTTGCATGCAGTACTCGGTTATATTCATCTCATACTTCATCGGCGGTATTACCGGCTGAAAATCGCGCCAATTCGGGAAAACTCTGATGTGCCTTACTCCATGTTCTGAAAGAATACTCAAATCATTTCTGATTATATCGGCATCAAACCTTCGCCACATATCAGTTCCGGAATTTGATGCCCAATAATTACATCCTAATATAAATTCCATCATAATTTTCCCCTGCGTAATAATCGGTCAGCTAATTATATACCACTCACACAGCCTTGTCAAGCTGTCTGCGGCGTTAGTGTGTATTTTTACAAAAAAAGCAGAAACGGCTTTTTTGTTAAATAAAGAAAAACCGGAACGGAGCAAAGTCCGTCCCGATGTGATTGCCAAGTTCATTATATGTGCAGTTTTTCACAAAGCTTATAAATGTTTTTCAAGACATACCAGCTGCACATCGGGAATACCATTAAATAAGCACGGTACAATTCCTATTTCTTTGTAGCCGAGCGACCGGTATAATCTGCGGGCTCTTGTATTTACGGCATTAGTATCCATGCGCAATTCGCTGCACCCATGCTCTCTCGCATAGTCCTCATAAAATGCAACAAACACTTTTCCGTACCCTTTGCCCTTTTCAAGCGGATCGACCACCAGACAGTGCAGTACCATAACCTTCTGAGCCGCTGTATCGTTTGTCCACTTTGCGTTTTTGTATTCATCTACCTGAACCTGATTGACTATTGCCGATGCAACAATTTTACCGCTATCCGACATAACAAAAAGGTCTCCGCGTTCCAATGCCTCCTCCGCCGTCTTTTTTGTGGGATAAATATTGCGGACCCACCCTATTGTTGTAAGTCCTTTTTCTTCTTCATCATGAATTCTTTCATAAATTCTTTTAATGCTGTCAATATCAGACTTTTGAGCTTTCAGTATCTCAATCACAGAATATCCCCTCTTTTATATAAATTCCGATTTATCTGTTAAACCCTCTGAAAACGCTGTATTTTCAAGGCATTTCGCCTATCTTGTGTTCCAACCTT
>CAKSHB010000082.1 GCA_934456295.1 uncultured Clostridia bacterium
TACTTTTTAATTTTACCGAAAATTTGCAAATTTACTGCAACTATACTGCAATTTTTCTTTATCCGAAAGTCTAAAATAAACCGCACGATGATGACGCCGCAATCGGAACCGCATCATATTCGCCGCTCCAAACCATAACCCGTGCTTCGCATTTGCTCACATCCCCAAGCGATTCGGGGATTATAAATTCGTAGGCTTTGCTTCCTGTGTACGGCACCTGCTCAATATGTATCATATTCTTTTCGCCGTCATATACCGCAAATATCACCTTTGCGCCGTCTTTTGCCGTACCTTCAATATCGGCGTTTACCTTTATGTCATTCTTATATGACAGCGCATATGTGCTGCCTATTGTAACAGGCAGATTTTGGTTTTGTGCGCCCGTATTATACACAAGTTCATATTTTCCGGCAGAACCCTCAAAATTCAAAACTCCGCCCGACTCATTTGACACGGCATTTCCGATAATCTGTCCGTTATACTTTATCGTCCATGTTCCTGCCGCAACATCTGCCGCATTGATTTTATAGCTGCCTTTTCCGCTGAAATTAAACGAAATATTGTCTGATGTACGGCCTTTTCCCTTTGAAAATACACATACTCTGTCGGCAATTTTTACTCCTGCCAACAAATTTGTTTCAATCAGCTCGGGCGTCATTGCGGCTGTGTCGGGATTGCTTTCTCCCACTTGCATCACATTCAGAAAATAATCGGTTTCCGACGCAGTTTTCGGCGACACTTCAATTCTGTACCCGTCTGAGTCATGTATTCTGTCCGTTCTCAGTGCCGATGTAACCTGACCGTCTTTCCCCGTACTCGGATAGTTTACCCCGTTTACATAAAACTCGTTATTCAGTCCGCCCACAACATTTATCTGCGTGTTTGTGCTTTTCGGCAAAAGCGTGTCAACCGTAAGCTTTCCGTTGTAACCGTTTTCATCATTTCTGAACACAGTCCTGTTTCCGCTTACCTCCGGCTCCGCAACACCGTGCAGAAGCCATGTCTTTTTATAATTTTTGTTTGTTGATACAACACGGTCAAATGTAATCAGTACAGCCGGATGCTCCTCATTTTTGAGATTATAGAACATAAAGCTGCGGTCAAAACTCCTCATCTTTGAGCTGCTGTACGCATTTGTCAAATCGCCCTTCAGATAGCTGTAATCGGGCTCCGACAAATCGGGACCATATTCCGCTCCGAGCACCGTACCGTATTTGTAATCACCTGCCAGCAGGTCATCAAGTGTCGCTTTTTCTCCGCCCGCTATACGCTGTCCCCCGTCATTGACACTCTGTTTCATATATGTCATATTCTCACTCGGGTCATATACCAGCATTGTGTTGTGCGCTATGGTACGCTTGTTATACGCACCGTCATGAGCCGTTCCGTATGATTCGTAACGTCCCGAATCGGACGCAAGCAGTCCTTTATAATAAATCTGAAAATGCCCGAAATCAAGATGATGATGGTTTGCAAACCACTGCTCGCCTATTTTCATATAAACAGCGGCATCATTTGAATCAAGCCCCTCATTCCAGCCTGTGCGCGCAATCATATTGCCCATCGGCGAACCGAAATATTTTGTAAGCGGAAGCTTGTCTATCGGCTCCGCCGCAAAATCGGGGTCATTAAACAGCAGAAATTCAACAGGGGTTGTGTTTCCGTGTCCGTATGAAAGCGATGAATCAATGCTCATTTTCTGTGCCATATATTTCAGATACGGGTCTTTATAGTAGTTTGCCGCAAGATAGAATATGCGTTTATAGCCTGTATAGGGATTTCCGGGTATAATCCCGTTATACGACGCGTCACCGTCCGTAAACGGTATGCCATCCGGGCGCAGCAGATATATAAACCAATATGCCGTCCACTGCTGTTCATCTCCGTATATGCGCTCATTTCCCATACGGTCATAAATCCATGTCGAAATATAATCCCACTGTCCCCTGTAGTTACCGTATCCGCTCCCCTGATGGAACATGTGTCCGTCATAATGATACTTTCGCGCCGGCACAAAAACATCAAAAAACCTTCCTGCCACCATATTGTATATGTCCGGACGTTCATCTGCCACAGCTATTGCAAAGCCGAGCAAATCACGCAATATCTGCGCCTCGCTTCCGTGTCCCGTAACACCGCCCTGCTTTACGGGCGGCCAGCCGACCTCTATTCCGTCGCCTATGATTGAAATTGCAGTTTCAATTATAAAAGCTTTGTCCTCCTCTGTAAGCAGCGGATAGCACCAGTCATACACCTCCGCAGCCGTAAACACAAGCTGTCCCGCATTTCTCGTATATCCGTCGTTGTTCTTGTCTATGTACACAACAGTGGACATAAAATTCCTCAGCGAATCTATCGCCCGCCTGCCAAGCTCCTCATTTCCGTTTACCGCATATTCAAACGCCCAACTCTCAAACCAGCCGAGCCATGTATTGTTTGCGTTGCTCTTCCCCTCCTCCGGAAGCGCAAGCTTTCCGTTCGTATTCTGCTCAAGATTTAATTTGTGCATACTGTATGCCTGATAATTTTCCGTTTTATTTGCGTTATTCATTATCTGCGCAATATCTTTTTTTCTGAAATACAGCCTCGGGTGCTCCGGTGCGGGAGTTATCTTCGGGGTATTGTAACGGGTATTTGTTATCGTTGTATCTGCATATACCAAATCGCCCTCGATGCCCGACGGACACGCCGCCCTGCTGTTTGTAACCAGAAATTTATCAATTCTGAAATAGCCGTTTGAGGGAATCATCTTAAATTTTACTCCGTTGTCCTTTTTTATGCATACGCTTGTCATACATACCCAGTTCCACTCATTTGCCGTTCCGCCCATTGTCCATTTTGAATATTCTCCGTCATTCATACTGATATACATGGATTTTCCCGAGGTTGTCGGATTTACACGAAGCCATATCTTATATATACCGTCCTCGCTTGCAGTCAAATAAAACTTAGCCGCTCCGTCCTCCGTCTGTTCCGGCATGTCCGTACGGCCCGACGACGTATACAGACCTGCGCCGCCCGACATGCCACCCTCCGATATTCTCGTGAAAATTTTGCTGTCATAGTCTATACTTTCCGCCTCAAACACGGTTTTTTCTCCGCCTGCTTTAAATATTGCCGCTCCTCCGTCTGCCTCTGCGATATGTGGCAGACACATAAAACTCATAACAAGTGCAACCAAAGCCGCCGTAACCTTTTTCACACCTTTTTTCATTTTTTCACCATCCGTTTTCATAATTATTTTATATAATCATCAATCTCAAATTTTGATAAGTAAACGTACATATACATCATATCATTTTATATCAAATTTGGCAATACTTTATAACTATGTTTCAGAGCTGTTTATTTAATATATTTTCCCGTTAAGTTTTTCTCAGCCTCAGCACCGCAATACGCCTGTATCCCCTTTTGCCGCCTGTTATCAGGGCTTGAATATCTGCCTTTTATATGCTATAATATTTACAGTATAAATAACCTGACACTTTCGTGTTTGTAATTTGTATAAATACCGAAGCGGAGGAATAAATATGCTTAATTTATTATTTAAAAGTATTATCGATCAGGACAATGCGGCTATTGTAGTCTGCGATATGGACTCGGTAATTGTGTATATGAACCCTTCTGCCGTAAATCGCTATCACAGGGATTTAACCGGAAAAAATCTCAAAGACTGTCACAACGCAAAATCGAACGAGATGATTGAAAAGGTTATTGCATGGTTTTGTGAAAGTAAAGACAACAATATTATGTATACATACCATAACGAGAAAGAAAATAAAGATGTCTACATGGTTGCGCTGCGCGACGGCGAAAAAAATCTTATCGGATATTACGAGAAACATGAGTACAGAAATAAAG
>CAKSHB010000083.1 GCA_934456295.1 uncultured Clostridia bacterium
CTTTTTTCGTTTTTTTCTTCTTTTTTTCTTTCCCCCTCTCCTCCGACTCCTTTTTTGACTATTTTTACGGGGCTTTGCTCCTCCGCAAAGCCCCGCTTTTGTGCATTTTTTTGTTTGTTACTTTGCAAGTTTATCTGCCTGCTGTTTGTATTCCTTCTGAATATACTCAGCATCCGAATCGGTTAGACTGTCAATAACTTTTCCAAAAGCCTCAAACTGCTCTCTCGAGCAATGGACGCAATCTCTCTTGACGTATACACACGCGCAAGTTTATTAAGATTTGTATTTTTTACAATATTCGTCATAACCTGCATAATTTCATCAGGATTAAAATATGTAGCCTTCTCGCGCCACGCATCATAATTTTTCTCATTCTTGCTTGCAAAACTGCCAATCGCCGTCCAATACGGAACCTTATCGTTTCCCGGTTCGTTTCTCAGATAATCCATAGGCGCTCTGTAAGCCGCCTCACTTGTGTTTTTGTGCTGCGGATAGTCATACCACAAGCGAACCAATCCCTCAATTCCGCTGCCGTGAAGCTCCGAGTCCGCCTCATTTTTAAGCAGCTTTACAATCGGTTCCACAACTCTGTCGTCTTCAAGCATGCCCGAATACTGATACGCGACCTTCCGAACCTCATTGTCGGAATCGTCCATTAAACTTATCATCGCGTCAACCGCTCCGTCAAGCGTCTTGTTCGTTGAATTACCTATAGCAAGCGCCGTGCGGCGTCTTACCTTTGTATTTTCATTTTTTGCCGCATCAATAATGAATTTGCCTATTTCAGCATCTTTTCCGCCTTCATTTGCAAGCGCGTCAAGTGCGCAGCATATCACATACGGGTCACTTTCATTTTTAATCAGCTCTTTCACTGCCGCTTTGCAGGACTCATCCACTCCCATAACCGAAGAAACGCACGACACGGCATATCCGCGTACCTGCGGGGCTTCACTCTTGAGAAGCGACGCAACATACTCTTTAGGCGAAGGCAGCTTTGCCTTGTTTTCTTTAAGCTTATTTATCGCTTCCGACGTAATATTGTCTTCAAGATTCATATCGTCGGTAATATTAACATATGCATATGTGGAAACAAGGTCTGTAAATTCCTCCAACGTAACATTTTGCTGATCTTTTATATCCTTCAGCAAATCGTCCGCCGTCATTCCGGCATAATCGATTTTTTTCGCTTCACTTACAGTATCGGTGCTTTCCGTTCCGCCGCAGCCGGCAAAAGAAAGCAACATTAACGCCGCCAGAATTGCACTCACCAATTTTTTCATCATAAACTCTCCTTCTTTTTATTTTTTATCGTTATCATCAAATGCATCACCGCACTCAGGGCAGAATTTCGGTGGGTTTGCCGGATCCTTCGGCTCCCAGCCGCATTTGTCGCATCTGTACGCCGGTACTGCTGACGGCTGCGGTTTTCCGCAGTTTTGGCAAAACTTGCCTGTATTTTCCGTCCCGCACTGACACACCCAGCCACCGGACACAGGCTGCGGTTTGTCGCAATTCTGACAGAATTTCCCCGTATTTCCGTTCTGACCGCATGAGCATGCCCAACCCGAAGGTGCACTCTGCTGCTGTGCAGCCTGCTGTTGCTGTCCCATCGCAAAAAAGGTTTGCCGCATTCATTCCGCCGGCATTCTGTGCCGTATTCATTCCGAAAAATCCGCCCAAAGCACCCATGCCACCTTCATTCTTTGCCGCATCCTGCATAGCCTGCGCCTGTGCGCCAACCATGTGTGCCGCCGCCATAGTCAGATTTCTGAAAGCAGCATTGCGCTGAATTTCTTTTATCATCTTTTCGTCCTCTTCCGAGGCATTTACCGACGACACTCCAAACACAACTATCTCAATTCCTCTTAAATCTCTCCATTTCGCCGAAAGAACTTCATTCAACGTATTTCCGATTTCCATGGTGTGCGCCGGCAGCGAGCTGTAGCGTATTCCCATATCCGAAATTTTTGCAAATGCCGGCTGAAGCGTAGTCAGAAGCTCTGTTTTTAACTGACTGTCAATCGTTTCGCGAAGATATAAACCCTCCACATTTCCGCACACATTCGTGTAAAAAAGCATCGGATTGATAATTTTATAGGAATATTCGCCGTGGCAGCGAATTGCGATATCCACATCAAACCCTATATTATTGTCAACAACTCTGAACGGCACCGGTGAAGGTGTGCCGTATTTGTTGCCGATAATTTCTTTTGTATTGAAAAAATAAACTCTCTGATCTTTACCGGGCTCACCACCAAAAGTGAAACGTTTGCCGATTTCTCCAAAACTTTTTTTGATATTTTCGCCCAAGCTGCCGTAAAAAAATACTCGGCTCCGTTCCCGTGTCATAGACAAACTCGCCCGGCTCGGCACAAATATCGACCACTTTTCCGCTTTCCACAATCATCATACACTGTCCGTCGTTAACGTTAATAATCGAACCGTTTGAAATAATATTGTCCGTACCCTTTTTGTTTGAACTTCTGCCGTCGGTTCTCTTTTCACCTTTTGCCACAAGAACATCTGCGTCCAGGCTCTCACAATAAAAATAATCTCTCCACTGGTCAGCAAGCACGCCGCCGAGCGCCCCTGCTCCCGCTTTTAACAATCCCATATATAATGCTCCTGCCAAAAATTATTTTTATATCAGCTTCTCCGATATTCGCCGTCTAAGGCAAACTTTCATATTTTGTTATATCCCATACGTCCCCGCTGCATATCATTCTTTTGTTTTCATCAATCTCAGGCACAAACTCATGTCTGCCGTTATAATACGTGCAAACTCTGACATCCCCGCCGCATTTCAGCACAAACGCCTCTCCTTCGCGTATATACACTTAATGTAATTATTACAAGCGAGGATTTAACATTGAGGTGTTTTTCATACAAATTGGAAGTCATTATGCCGTTTGGCTTATGTACATTTATGCAAACAAAAAGTCTGTGTTCTCCGCAAAAATGCGGAGAATACGGACTTTTTGTTAATTAACCAATGGATTGAATAATACTAGCCACATCACTATGCAAATCTTATTTGTTACCTTCAATCCATTTCGAATAGATTTTCTCAAAAAGATTGCCTTTATAATTTATAACAGCATCTGCTTCAATCTGTTATAATGCCTTTTGTATGCACTTCTGGAATTTCTTTGCAATAAAAAAGAGAGTTTGTCACCCTCTGCTTATATTATATCTGTTAAAAATAGTTCAAAAAATCTGTGTATTTTACCGAATAATGGTTTATACCAAAGTAATTATTTCATCAGCTGCACTGCTGTTACATACAGTATAAAAATACTTCTTATTTAGTTTGTTTTTGTCAAAAATAAAAATGTTTTTTTCAGAATGTTTCATAATTATTTTTCTGATATTGCTTTGCTTAATATCATGATCAGAAATAATGCCGTCTTTGGAAAAACCTCCTGATGAAAAAAACGCGACATCAATATTAAACTGTTCGGCATATTGCTCTGCAATTGACCCGACAAAACACATATCTTTTTCATAATATTCTCCGCCGATCAAAATACAGGGTATCTGTAATTTAGATGATATCTGCAGTGCATTTAAAGAGTTTGTTATAATCATTGTATTATGAAATTTTTTAATAAAAGGTATGATATAATGACAAGTTGAAGAGCTGTCAATATAAACCGTCAAATTATTATCTAAAAACTTCTCAGCCTTTTTACTAAGCGAGAGTTTTTCACTTTCGTCCACGAAAAATCTCCGAGAAATCGGCATTCCGTCTTCAGACAAAGTCAAAACTGCACCGCCCCTGTATCTTTTAAGCATACCCATCTTTTCTAACTGGTTTAAATCT
>CAKSHB010000084.1 GCA_934456295.1 uncultured Clostridia bacterium
CTTTCGGGCTGATTATTCAATGCCCTTTCCGTTGAATTTTGCTTTTCATAGTCAGACAGTTTTATTTCATCGCCGCGGTTTGCATTTTCCACTGCTCCTAAAAGAGCGTTGACATCAATCTCTTTTATGCCGCTTTTGTTTTCAGCGGGTGTGGTTTCCTCAGTATAACCAAAGAAATCGTTGAAAACATCAAGCTCTTTTGCCGTAGGTTCAGTTTTAAATACAAACCCGGGGATTGCTTTTCCGTCCGGGGTTTTCGCAAATCTTGAATAATAACCGCCGACAGCTTTTACTTTCTCTCTTAAATCCTTGTATTCGTCAGGGGATAGCCTGTCTTTAAGTGATACAACCCATATGTTATCCCCTGTCGCGGTGTGCTTTGTTGCGATAAGCTCACACTTGTCTGTCAAAACCGGGGTATTTTTTTCGGCGTTAGCGCGTACACTACTATTGACAGTATCATCATCCTGTGATATAATATTGTCAGAGATTCCGGTATCAGCAGAATCGTTTCGGACGTTCGAGGAGAAGGCTTGAACATTCTCCGTCTGTTGTGCCGGAGCTTTTTTTATATATGCACTTACCACTGCAAGACTTTTTGCATTTGTATCAGGCACAGCTTCAACTACATAATACGTCCCATCAACACGCTTTGACAGCTTAATCATTTTAGCGGGTCGTTGATTTTTATCCCGATATTCCTTGCTTGTAGTGTCAAGCAAATCTAAATCATCAAAATTCTGTATTACATATCCCATTCTTGCAATATCTTCAGCGTTTGACATAGATTGGTCCGCAAGTCCGTTAGCTCCGTGGTCTTTTATGATGTGCCGTACGCAGTTTGCTTTTATGGAATGATTAAAAAGTATCGTATCCACACCCGTCAGTTCATTGATTGCGCGATTTAATTTATTTGTAGTTTTCCCAATAACATATACCGATTTATTATCTGTCTGATTAGAGGTAGCCTTATCAATAAATTTCAGCATATCATCGTCAACTGCATCTATAAAGTCCCGACCCGCCTTTTGTTCATCATAAGGCGCTTCAATGACGTTTTTACCCGTTGTGTCTTCCGGTGTTTCGGTTGTAATTGCCGATCCCGTTATTTCCTCCCCGGGTGCGTTATCTGAAATAAAACGATATGATACATTTGCGCCGTTACTTCCCGTATAAACAAATCCGCTATCAGTATATGACAATTCATCAGATTTTGCACTTAACCTGCCTTGCTGCCCGTCTGCACACTCCGTAACAATAGTAGTGTTTGACGCGCAAACAATTGTCCGGACATCCTCTGCACCACCGTTATAGCTTACGCCGATTTTATCGCCTATGTGCTTTTTAAGATACAAAACGAGCTCCCTTTTATTTTTGAACGGCAGATTGATTTCCTCAGCACTTTCAGCAGCAGAGTTAATGGCGTTTCTAACTTCTGTCGCAAGTTCCAGGTTCAATCCGTAGCAGCGGTATCCGTTACCGTACGACTTTATACTCAAAGGCAATTCAGGGAATTTGGTTTCCAACACAGCAAGTAATCGTTTAGCCTCCTTTTCAGAGTTAACCCTTTCGACGCTCACCCCCGCGGGGAGGTATGTCACAACATAACCACTTGTTCCGCTTTTTGCAAATCCGTAGTGTCCGTATGTTGCGCCGTCTACTTTCATAACCCACGGATCTGCTTTTCCGATTATACTAAACTTCTCTTTTTTGTATGATTTTCTGTCGAAATTCTTTTCCGAATTAAGGCTATAGATGCCCGTAATCAGAGTTTTGCCGTTTACTAATGTGCTTTCCTCTGTATCTACGAGCTTCAGCCCGTCAGTCTCTTTTGCGTGGTTAATTACATCTGCGCCTGTTACGCCTTCATTTGCACGGGGATTTTCAGCGTCAACGGGCGTACCCTGCATAGCTTTGTTCGTTACGCTCGGCGTATCAGCTACAGAAATATCGTATCCGCTGCCGAGAGCACTTTTATAGTTGTCAAGGCTGCTTACAGGGAAGCCGACCATTTGTACTCTTTCGCCGTTGATGGTCTTAGATGTAAGCGCAAGATTTAATTTGTTTGCAAGCTCTACGGCTTCATCTCCGTATGCTTCATAAAAATCCCCCATTCTTATAAGGGTAATATTTTTAGGCGTAGCTCCCATTTTTTCAAACTGCTCGCTCGTAACAAGATTTTCTGCTTGATTATTGGAAAATTCCCTTGTTTCAGTTTTCTCCCCCGTATTAATTTCAACGGTTGTGTTTTCCGCATCGCGCTCCACAACGGTAATCGTGTTACCGGTTTTCGTGTCTTTGAATGTATCGCCCACAGCAACAGGCGTATTATTTGTTATAGGTTCTGCGCCTGCCGCGTCGTTGACAGATTTTTTACGATAGTTTTTGTGCCGGTCTCAGCATCGCTCATTGCTTCAGGCACTGAGATCGGCGGTGTTTGCGTCGATATATCAGTTGGCACAGTTTCCGAGATTACAGACGGCGCAGGCACCCGCGTTTTGCTCGCGGCGCCGCTGTTTCTCGGCAAAACAGAGATGTTCTCTTGTGTTGCCGAGCTCTCCCGCGGGGCGCTGACGCCGTTCAAAACTGCATTTGCATTATTTTTTAATGTCTGTATTTCCGATATAATTGTTTTAACGCGCTTATCCTGACCGACCAACCTCACCTTATTCGGCGTAAAAGTATATGTTTTTCCTTCTATTTCCGCACTGAACTCTTTTCCTGTTAAGTATGCCTCCATAGCGTTACCATAGCCGATTACATTTTTTGCAAATCTACGGATACCCGCCGTGTCGGATTTACTTGATATGTTAGCCTTTGCCATATTTTCATAGTCGGCCGCCATTTTTTGATACAGGTCATCGAGATACCTTTTGTTCTGCGACGACGCCTTTAGTGTGTTTATCAGCATTTAACGATGGGATAAGAAGAATAGAACGGATTGTTTCTTCAAGACCGCCGATTTTTTCTATATTGCAAATGCTGTCAACAACAGTTTGTTCAACTGATGATACTTTAACACCGTTTATGATATTTATATCTGCATTTTCTTTAGGTGCGATGCGGTGATATAATATGCCGTTATATACAAAATCCGCAAATCGTGTTTCGGTTGCAACATATACCTCATAAAAAACTTGACTTGCATATCCGTAAACTTCAAATGCACTATGATGCGATAAATAGGCATTTTACGCCAAATGACAGCCTATCTGATACCTTGATAATATAGGCTGTTTGGTTTCAATGCTGACAGCAACATACAAATCACGGCGAATACTCTCAATGTATCCGTTTTTTATATATGCTTGTATAAGACTTGCCGCCGTTGAAATGCAGCAATTTAGCTTTTGGGCAAGTTCTCCGAGAGAAAAGCAACCGAGCTCTACAATCTTTTCGTAGTTTTTCACTCATCACACCTCGTTTCCGTTTTAATTATATCACAAAACGAATAAAAATTAATGGCTTTGTGAAAAATCTAAAACAATTATGTGTTTTTTAAGGCTCTCACTTATAAAAATGAGAGCCTTATACTATTTTTATACTACCTTTTTGACTCTAATATCAGCTTTCTTGCTATTGTCAACATTCCATTAGCAATAGGCGGTATATCACGATAGCAAGAGTCTTTTGCAAATTCTTCATCGGGATTAAACGCAGGATTGACGGATTGATAAATTTTTACATGGGCATTAAACTCTGCTTTTGTATAGTCAATCTCTCCGTTTGCATACTGCGTGATAACTTCTGCGATTATATCTCTGACCTTTTTCTCATTTTAAATATTGAAGTTCGGTCTTAAATACATATCTCTGTACTGATA
>CAKSHB010000085.1 GCA_934456295.1 uncultured Clostridia bacterium
AAACAGGTATTGTAATATCTGGTGTTAATGAGAATGTTGCTTCATTATTCTTTTTGTTTCCTCTATCTGTTAATGTCCCTTGTTTTATAGTTGTTTTTATTTCTCCTCCCGTAAAGTTTGCAATTGTTACTGTAAATACTTTTGTTTTAATGTCAGATTCACTGTCTATTGCTGCTATTGTTGGGGTTACTGCTGTACCATTAACTGTAACTGTTAAATCTGATGTTGTTAAAGATGCTGATGCAAGTTCTGCTTCATCTGTTCCTTTAAATTTTAAGGTATATGATTTAGCTGTTTTATTATAAGTTCCAGCACCTTCCATCTTCCATTCTGGTTTTATGATATCTATTATTTCATATTCTTTTGCATCACTCTTTTTACCACTATTATCTTCTAGTGCTCCAGAATCTATAGCTATTTGAATTTTGCCTCCTGTATATCCACTTATTGTTATTGGGAATGTTTTTGTCATTTTATCTGCACTTAATATTGTGCTTTCAAATGTTACTCTATTTGATTCTTCATCTAGTGTTGTTCCATCTACAGTTACTATTGTATTAGAAAAATCTATTACTGATTTAGAATTGTTTAATGATGTTTCATCTCTACCTGTTAGAGTTATAGTAATTTTTTGGTTTCCCTCATCATAATTGAATTGTAGTTCATCATCCCAAGTTGGCTTTGCTATATCATTTGCTGGTAATGTAAATGTTGCTGCAGTATTTTTATTTCCAGTTGTATCATATATTGCACCTTCTGCTATTGATACATTTACAACTCCTGATGGATATTTAGGTATTGTTACTGTATAGATTATTTCTTTTTCTTTTGTACTCTTAATTGTTATTATTGGTGTTACAATTGCATTTCCACATTTTACAGTAATATTTTGAGCACTACCACTTGGAGAAAGACTTGATCTTGTAGCATCTATTGCCTTTTCGTCTGTTGCAACTACTTCAAATGTATATTCTCCATCTGCATCTGAATACTGAGGATTTTGTACTTTTAATGTTGGCTTTGTTACATCTTTTTCAGGAAGAGTTATTTCTTTTGCATCACTCTTATTGTTTGATGTATCTATTAATGCATTTGCTCCTATAGAAATTGTTACTACTCCACCTGGATAATTATTTATTGTTAATTTATAAACTACTTTTTTAGACTCCGTTGTAATTTTTTCTAGTGTTGGTGTTACTGTTGTATTTCCACATTTTACAGTCACATTTTTTGAACTACCACTTGTTATTAATGATGATACTGCTGTATTTAATGCCGTTTCATCTGTTCCTACCAATTCTACCGAATAAGTTCTTGGATCTGCATCATATGTTACACTTTGATAACTCCATACTGGTTTTATTATATCTGGTGTAAATTCATATATTTTTTGAATACTTTTATTATTTGCAGTATCTTTTAATGATCCTTCTGCTATTGTTATTTTTATTACTCCACCTGTGTAACTATTTATTGTAACAGGGAATGTCTTAGCTTGAGTGCTTGAATCAAAAGACGTAGTTCCATATGTTACACTTGCCGTACTTCCTCCAACTGTAATCGTTGCATTTAATATTGAATTGGAATTGCTTAATGCTGTTTCATCTGATCCTACTAAATTAAATGTATATGCTTTAGTTGAATGATTATATAATGCATTTTGTATAGTATCAGTCCATACTGGTGGTGTTACATCTTGGAAAAATGTATATGTTTTAGCTTCACTCCAGTTTCCTGTTGTATCATACAATGCTTTAGAGCCAATTGAGATTGTTACATTTCCACCTTTAAAATTTCTAACTGTTATAGGAAATGTTTTTGTTTTTCCATCCGAACTTAATGTTCCATTTCCTATTGTTAAATCACTTGAACTAACTACTGTTGAATCTGTTTTTATTGTTAATTTACCAGTTAATGAGGATGATGAATTATTTAATTGGGTATTATCTGTTCCTACTAAGTTAAATGTATATGTACCATTTGAATATGTACCTCCAGAAATATTACTTGCCCATGTTGGTTTTACTGCATCTACTGCTGTAAATGTATATGGTTTTTCAGCACTAGTATTGTTTTGAGCATCTTTTAATGCTCCTGCATTAATTTTAAATGAAATCGCTCCACCTGTATGCTTTGAAATTTTTATTTCATATGTCACACTTTTTGATGTAGAAGCTGTTTTAGTTATTGTTGGTGTCACTGTAGTTCCGCCAACTGTCAATGTTGAATTAGATGTTGTAAGTGCAGATGCACTAGTATTTAATTCAATATCATCTGTACCAGTTACTGTTATTGTATAAGATTGGTCATCTGGATTATATTTTCCTGTTGCATTTCCCCAAGCAGGTGGTGTTATATCAGCAGTTAAATTATATGTTGCTCCAGTCTTTTCTTTATTTCCTGATGTATCCGTCAAAGCTCCTTTACTTATTACAATTTTTATTTCTCCACCTGTAAAGTTCTTTATTCCAATTGCAAATGCTTTTGATTTTGAATCTGATGATAATTGACCACTAAATGTTAAATTTGAAGCACTTACTGCAGTTCCATTTACTGTTACTGTTACATTTGATGAGCTTAATGTTGAACTTGAATCATTTAATGCTGTTTCATCAGTACCTGTTACATTAACTGTATATACTTTTGTATTGCTATTATATGATGTACTTGTTATGCTAGAATTCCATGTTGGTGGTGTTACATCTTTACTAAATGAATATGTTTTTGCTGCACTTAAGTTATTTGAAGTATCTTTTAATGCTCCTGCACTAATTGAAATATTTATCTGTCCACCCACAAAGCTATTAATTGTTAACTCAAATGTTATTGTTTTATCATTTATAGTTCCTTTACCGCCATTAGAAAATGTAACATTTGCTGTTTTTCCCCCCATTGTTACTGTTACATTTGATGAGCTTAATGTAGTTTGTTGGATTCCAGTCTCATCTGATCCCACCAATTTAAATGTATATGTTTTAGCATTTTCATCATATGTTCCACCACTTATAGCATTACTCCATACTGGTAAAGTACCATCAATAGTAAATTTATAGCTAATTTCACTACTCTTATTTCCAGTCATATCTGATAATGCACCAGAATTTATTGTTATTACTACAGCTCCTCCTGTGAATCCATTTATGGTTATTGGAAATGTTTTTGTCTTATTATCTGAGCTTATTGAGGTTGAGCCAAATACTAAATTAGATTGTGTAACTTTTGTTCCATTTACTGTTACTAGCATATTATCATAATTTAATACAGATGCTGAATTATTTAATGCTGTTTCATCAGTACCTACCAAACTAAATGAATATGTGTGGTTACCTGACGAATATGTACCACCAGTTATACTAGTTTTCCATGTTGGTGCTACAGAATCTATATTTGGTGTAAATTCATATTTTGCTCCATTTGCTTCTTTATTTCCTGCTGTATCAACTAATGCTCCTTTGTCTATTTGAATTGTTATTTTTCCTCCTGTATAATTTGTAATTGTTAATGTAAATGTTTTGGTTTTATAGTCAGAGCTAATTGATGATTTAAATGAGAAAGTACTTATTTGTGTTCCATTTATTTTTATTGTTACATTTGATGAACTTAATGCTGACATTGAGTCATTTAATTTTGTTTCATCAGTTCCTATCAATTTCACAGTATAAGTA
>CAKSHB010000086.1 GCA_934456295.1 uncultured Clostridia bacterium
TTTTAAAGGGCGGAGAACTTAAACCGGCTATTGAAAACGTCGGAAAATTATTTTCCGGGTTTGCAGATACGGTTGTAAAGGTAAGTACAAAAGCTATTCCGCCGCTTATTAAGGTTCTGGGATTTGTCGGAGAAAATTTTGAGGAAACTGCATTGTCTGCCGGTGTTGTTGTTGCGTCGTTCAAGGCATTTTCTATAACAAAAACAGTGACAGAATTGTTACGGGCAAACAATGCGGTACTGGCGGCACATAGCGCAAGTGTTGCGAGGGCGGCCGTTGCAAACACTGCATACAACGGACAACTTACCATACAGCAAACTGTGCTTGGAGTATTAAGCGGAAAAATAAAACTTGCGGCGGCAGCACAAGGAATTTGGAATGCAGCCTTATCCGCAAATCCGATTGGACTGACGATAGCTGCCACGGTTGCCTGTGCATCAGCAATAGCGGCTTTGGTTTGGTGGGCAAACAGGGAAACCGCCGAGGAAAAAGCTCTAAGCAATGCCATAAAGGAGAAAAAGCAGGCGTTGGACGACACATTGAAGTCCTACGATGATTATAAGGCGCAACAAGCTCAGAGTGTAAATCAAAATAATGCAGAGGTAGAAAACACCGAACGTCTTACGAAGGAATTATTTAGCCTCGTTGATGCAAATGGTGCGGTATCTGACGCAAAGAAAAGTCGAGTGCAATTTATACTTGGACAACTCAACAAGGCGCTGGGTACCGAGTACACAATGACAGGAAATATCATAGACCAATATGACAATTTAAAAAAATCGGTTTATGATTTGATAGAGGCTAAAAAATACAAAATACTTATGGACGAGGCCGAGGCAGATTATGAAAATGCCATAAAAAACAAATCGGCCGCCGAGCAAACCGCAAATCAATCATATGTAGACTATGTTCAAGCACCGTCCTCAAAAAAAGAGGAGTTTAAAAAAATATATGAGGACGCTTATGAGTATTACCAAAAACTCCTAACCGACATAGACAAATACGAAAACGCTTGTAAAATTGCTGCTGACGAAGGTATTGGAAATGCCACGCAATTCCTTTTAGACCAGAAGGAATTGTATGCAGAGGCGGCGAATGCTCCGGCGGAATATGTAAACAAAACCGAGGAAATGCTCAGCCGAGCTGGAAACGCTTATCAAATAAGTCTTATCGCTCTGCGTGCGGCTTTGGAGGAATACAACAAGACGGGAACAGAAAGTTCTCAAAGTGCCGTTAATGCAGCTATTCAAGCGGTATTGAGTTCAAAGGAAAAATGGGTTGCGGCTGGTGGTGAATGCGGTTCGGCATTTGTTGAAAGTTTAGACGGTCAAAAGGTCAATATGAGCGAAATGGCCAACTCAATTACTGATGAGCTCAAAAAAGCAGTAAAAAATGGTCTTGTTATAGATGAAAATTTCAACTTAGGAATTTCCGCGACATCGACCTTGCCAAAACTTTTTGGTGACATTTTTAAAACAACCGGAAAAGACAGCTCTTACGCATTTATCAAGGCGTGCTCAGAGGGGTTAAAATCTGGCGTTACGACGGTCAAACCTCCAAGTAAAGAGATTGCGACAAGCGCATCAAAAGAGGTTAAACTTGAATGGAGTTCCGCAAAACTTGAACCAATAGGTAAAAATTTTGCAAAAGGCTTAGCAAAAGGAATAGAGGACGGGAAACCGGCAGTTTCTACTGCTGCGGCAAATTTATCACTTTTGGCAGAAAAGGCTGCAAAGAAAAAAGCAGATATACGTTCCCCCTCCCGTGTAATGCGCGACGAAGTCGGTAAGTACCTCTCCCTCGGTGTTGCAGCTGGTATTGAGCAAAACAGTGACGAGGTTGTAAAAGCGTTTGACGGTATGCTCGAAAAGCTCGAATACAAACGCAAGTTTGACATCATAAGCGAGGACGAATATTACACAGAGCTTGAAAGACTCCGGGACAAATACCTTAAAGCCGGGAGCAAAGAGTGGCTTTCGTACACGGAAAAGATATATTCCTATCAGAAATCGGCTGTCGAGAGCCAAAAAAACGACATCAAAAAACTCTATGATGATGTATCGTCCTATGCTGACAAAAAGCTTAGCGAGGTTGAGAAAAAACAGGAAAGCTACGCCAAAAAGGTAAGCTCATTCGGCGAGCTGTTTAAGACAGGTACCATTAAAACAGATGATGAGACTATAACATTTTTCCACGGCCTTGGTGATATTAACGGTCAGATTAATGAAATGACACGGTATACGCAAGGACTTGAAAGACTCAGACAGCGTCTTAAAAGCAGCGGCATATCGGACGAGGCGGCATCGTCGTACTTTGCAGAAATCGCAGAAATGAGCGCCGAGGACGCACAGAAAGCCTTTACGCTGCTTGAACGCACCGGAGATGATGAGTTTAACGCTTATATCAAAGCGTATGAGAAAAAGTTACAACTTGCAAAGAGTTACTCTGCATCAGTCTATGAGGACGAGATGCGCTCAGCGGTTGATGAGAGCACTCAATATATGAAGGACGAGCTTACGAAGGCGGGATTTGAAGTGCCGGAAGGGTTCTTTACCTCCGGCAGTATCTCGGCAGAAAAATTCGGAGAGGGGTTTGCCGAACAGCTCGATGAGGAACTCTCGGCAATAAGGAAAAGAATTGACGATTTTAACGCAGAGCTTAAAATCTCTGCATCGGCGGCAGATACAAAAACCGTCACCAACAATATCAACAATTCCAGTCATACAAGCAACTACACCATATCCCCGGCTAAGGGCGAAAGTGCGCACGCTCAGCTTGAAGCTGCGAGAAATTTTGAAACGTTAAATAATATGAGGAGCGGATACTATGCGGATAGTCTTAAAAGGCGCAAACGGTAATTTTGAAATAGGCGGCGGAGCGCACGCAAATGCAAGGCTCTTGGATATTCAAGGCATAGGCTTGCCGTCAAAGGAAGTTACTGCGGCGGTGTTTGCCGGGCAAAGCGGACAGAGTATTACAAGTGTGCGTGACTCGGTCAGAACGATTACGATGTCGTTCGATTTTTATGTAAATCCCCGGACGACGCAAAAGTTATACGGTGTGCTCTATGCACCCGTTGAAATATGTTTTTATACAGGCGGCGGCAGGTACAGAATAACCGGGCAATGCCGTGATGCAACGGACGCCGAGAGGATTATTTATCGCTCTTGGAACAAGATTGCAGTGCAGTTTGTGTGTGATGACCCGTATTTCCACGATATGCAAGAAACAAAAATCGCTGTTGCGTCGTATGTAAATAACTTTCCGAACGCATACGAGGACGGAAAGTGGCTTGTCAGTCTCCCGGCGGTAGCAACCGAGAGATTAACAAGAATATCCGTCGAGAACAAAGGCGTTACAAAAATATATCCTAAAATAGCCGTCAAAAAGACCAACACAATGGTGGGAACATCGTCATCGTATGGACTTAAACTCATTAATCATACTACGGGAAAAATGCTTGAAATTGACTACCGTTTGACGGGGACATCGGATATTACGGTTGACCTCCCAAGACGGAAAATAACGGACGGGAACACAAACATTACAACGTACATATCGGACGATACGGTTTTAAGTGATTTTTACCTTACTCCCGGAGAAAATGACATTGAAGTTGTAACACTTGACAATGCGGATTTAATCTCCGTAGACT
>CAKSHB010000087.1 GCA_934456295.1 uncultured Clostridia bacterium
CGGCCGACCAGTATAAGCTTTATAAGCTGATATGGGAGCGTTTTACGGCAAGCCAGATGGAGAATGCGCTTGTTGAAACGACATCGTGCGATATAAACGCAGGCGGGTATACCTTCAGGGCAAACGGCTCAAAGGTAAAATTTGACGGTTTTACAAAGGTATATGTTGAGGGCAGCGATACGGAAAAGAAAAAGGAAACGGCGCTGCCGCCCATAGAGAAGGGCGATAAGCTGACGCTGAAGGACATAGAGAACGCGCAGCATTTCACACAGCCGCCGGCACGCTATACGGAGGCAAGTCTCGTGAAAACGCTTGAGGAGGAGGGTATAGGCAGACCTTCAACCTTTGCGCCGACGATTACAACCATACTTGCAAGAGGATATGTTACGCGTGAGAAGAAAACGCTTATACCGACAGAGCTGGGACGCGTTACGACCGATATGCTGAAGAACAACTTCAAGGATATTGTTGATGTTGAGTTTACGGCAAATATGGAAAATGAGCTTGATGAGGTTGAGAGCGGAGATGTTGAATGGAAGTCGGTTATACGCGAGTTCTACACTCCTTTTGAAAAGACGGTTGAAAAGGCTGAAAAAGAGATAGATAAGGTTAAAATTGCCGACGAGGTAAGCGATGTAAAATGTGAAAAATGCGGCAGAATGATGGTATATAAGCTTGGCAGATACGGCAGATTTTTGGCATGCCCGGGATTTCCGGAATGCCGCAATGCAAAGCCGATACGCATTGAGGCAGGAGTTGACTGCCCGAAATGCGGCAAAAAGGTGCTTGTGAAGAAAAGCAAGACCGGCAGAACCTACTATGGCTGTGAGGACAACCCCGCATGTGATTTTATGACATGGGATATGCCGATTAAGGACAAAAAGTGTCCGAAATGCGGTGGATTGCTTTTGCAGAAAAACATGCGCGGACAGAAGAAGATTGTGTGTGCAAACGAAAACTGCGATTATGAAACGGGTGTGAAAAAGATTGAGAGTTAATGTAATAGGCGCAGGACTTGCCGGATGCGAGGCGGCATGGCAGCTTGCGGAAAGGGGCATATCGGTGCGCCTTTATGAGATGAAGCCGCATAAGCGCACACCGGCACATCACAGTGATGATTTTGCGGAGCTTGTATGCAGCAATTCGCTGCGTTCGGATCAGATTTTTAATGCGGTGGGGCTGCTGAAAGAGGAAATGCGCAGACTCGGTTCACTGATAATATCATGTGCCGACGCAACGCGTGTTCCGGCAGGCGGAGCGCTTGCTGTTGACCGTGAGGGATTTTCGCGAATGATTACGGAAAAAATCCGTTCGCATGAAAAAATCGAGATTGCGGAAGAGGAAGTTTGCAGCATAAATACCGATGAATATACAATAATTGCATCAGGACCTCTTACGAGCGACGCGCTTACGGAGGGAATTGCGCGAATAACGCAAGGAAGCGGATATCTGCACTTTTTTGATGCCGCAGCGCCGCTTGTGGCACGTGAGAGCATTGATATGGACAATGCGTTTTTTGCCGCACGCTATGGACGCGGCAGTGCGGATTATATAAACTGCCCTATGGACAAAGCGCAGTATACGGCTTTTCGCGAGGAGCTTATAAATGCACAGACGGCACAGCTTAAGGAGTTTGAAAACGGAAAGGTGTTTGAAGGGTGTATGCCTGTCGAAGTTATGGCGTCACGAGGAGAGCAGACGCTTTTGTTCGGACCGCTCAAGCCTGTGGGAATTATAAATCCGAAAACGGGCAAAGAGGATTTTTATGCGGTAGTGCAGCTCAGACAGGACAATTCGGAGGCTACGCTGTATAATATTGTCGGTTTTCAGACGCATTTGAAATTCGGCGAGCAGAAGAGAGTTTTTTCTATGATACCGGCGCTGAAAAATGCCGAGTTTGTGCGCTACGGTGTCATGCACAGAAACACATTTTTAAATTCGCCGCAGCTGCTCGATAAATATTACCGCTTAAAAACAAATAAAAAGATATTTTTTGCCGGACAGATTACGGGCGTTGAGGGATATGTCGAATCGGCGTCAAGCGGACTTTTGTGCGGCGTAAACATGGCACGCGTGCTGGACGAAAAAGAGCCTGTTGATTTTTCGCGCAAAACCGCAATCGGAGCGCTTGCAAACTATGTTGCAAACCCGACTGTGAGCGATTTTCAGCCGATGAATGTAAATTTCGGTATAATGGAGCCGCTCAGTGAGAGAATAAGAAAAAAGCGCGAACGCTATGAAAAGATAAGCGCGCTGGCGCTTGAACATATCGAAAAAGTCAAAGGAGAAATTAAAAATGCTTGAACCGCTTAAAATGAAGCCTGTGTTTAAAGAGTCAATATGGGGCGGAAGCGCTCTGAAAACGAAATACAATAAAAAGATAACCTCGGAAAAAACGGGGGAATCATGGGAAATTGCCGCGCACAAAAACGGGAAAAGCACAGTTCTCGGCGGCAGATATGACGGCTTAACGCTTGATGAGGTGAGCGAAAAGCTGGGCGCGGAGTTTTTGGGCGACATGGTTAAAAAGGAGTATCCCGATAAGTTTCCGCTGCTTGTCAAGTTTTTGGACTGCAATGATAAGCTCAGCGTGCAGGTGCACCCCGATGATGAATATGCGCGCACACATGAAAACGGCGAGAACGGCAAGACGGAAATGTGGTATATACTTGACGCAAAGCCGGGCGCAAAGCTGATTTACGGCTTTAACAGGGATATCAGCCGTGAGGAGTTTCGCGCGGCGATTGAGAGCGGAACGCTCGACAGTGTACTTAATTATGTTCCCGTGCAGACAGGCGACTGTTTTTTTATCCCGTCAAAAACTCTGCACGCATTGCTTGACGGACTGCTTGTGGCAGAAATTCAGCAAAATTCGGACACAACATACCGCGTGTATGATTTCGGAAGAGTTGATAAAAACGGCAAAAGCCGCGAGCTTCATATCGACAAATCGGTTGAGGTGACAAATACCGCCTCAAGCGCAGGCAGCGAGAAGGTTGAGGCAGAGAGCGAGAAGATATGCGGCGGCACATGCAGCAAGCTGTGCAAATGCAGATATTTTGACACGGAGCGATATACGGTTGACAGTGAGGTGTTCTTTGAAACAAACCGCCAAAGCTTTGAAACGCTCATTTTCTGTGACGGTGAGGCAAAAATTGTTTATGACGGCGGCGAGATGAGTGTTTGTGCCGGCAACAGTGTTGTAATTCCGGCTTATATGGGAAAATATTCGGTTAAAGGAGCATGCAGCGTTATAAAAAGCTGTGTGCCGTATGGGGGATAAGAAATGAGCAAGAAGTATTTAAACATTGCGCTGGGCGTATTTGTGGCGCTTGCTATAGTGGCGTCATGTCTGAATGCGGCAGGAATGAAGGTTAAAGGGCTTTCACAGGCGGCGATTATAATGATGATGGTTTTTCTTGTGCTGAATTCTGTATGGCAGATAAAATCGGGACGCGAAAAATCCATGTATGTTGTGATTATAATTGTTGCTGTGCTTGCGGCAGTTGTGAATGCGGTTTCCATGGTTATGGAC
>CAKSHB010000088.1 GCA_934456295.1 uncultured Clostridia bacterium
CAAAGCAGAAAACTGCTTGCGCCGCGCGATTATTATATCATATGTGCTTTGCCAAGGTTGACAGTAGTATTTTCTGCGAAAATCTCCACTGCTCCACCTTGACAAGAGAAAATGGAGAGTGCGCGTTTTTATTTTTTAAGAAAAGTGTCACCCATCATTGACAATTGAACAATTGAACAAACACAATTAGAGTATTTCTTTATTGACATATATTGTCTTTCGTGATACACTAAAGTAATGCACCCTGTCCGAAACGCAGTATTTCCGGCATACCGAAAAACATTTTTGCAGATACCAAAAGGAGGTTTACAACATATGATACAGTTATCAGATCATTTCAGCTACAAGCGATTGCTTCGCTTTACATATCCATCGATTATCATGATGATATTTATATCAATTTACGGTGTTGTTGACGGCTTTTTCGTGTCAAATTTTGCAGGAAAAACACCGTTTGCGGCAGTCAATTTGATTATGCCGTTTTTAATGGTTCTCGGCTGCATGGGTTTTATGTTCGGTACGGGCGGAGGCGCCTTGATATCAAAGACAATGGGCGAAGGCAATATGGATAAGGCACAGAGAATTTTTTCGCTGATTATATATGTTTCTATACTCGGCGGTGTGGTTCTTGCGGCGCTCGGTGTTTTTTTCATACGCCCGATTGCACAGCTTTTGGGTGCACAGGAGCATCTGCTCGATGATTGCTGCATTTACGGAACAATAATACTGTGCGCTCTGCCGTTCAACGTTTTGCAGTATGAATTTCAGTGCCTTTTTGCAACAGCAGGCAAACCGAAGCTCGGTCTGTATGTCACAGTTGCATCAGGCGTAACAAATATGGTTCTTGATGCGCTTTTTGTCGCCGTATTTCCATGGGGACTTGCCGGAGCTGCTGTTGCCACAGCAATAAGCCAGATAGTCGGAGCCGTTATATCGCTTATATATTTCAGCCGCAAAAACGACAGCTCGCTGCGTCTTGTAAAATGTCATTTTGACGGCGCCGCACTGCTTAAAACCTGTACAAACGGTTCTTCGGAATTTATAAGCAATATATCTATGTCGGTCGTGAGCATGCTATATAATTTTCAGCTCATAAAATATGCCGGCGAAAACGGGGTTGCCGCATATGGTGTGCTGATGTATGTTAATATGATTTTCCAGGCAATATTTATCGGCTACTCGGTCGGTACTGCGCCGATTATCGGTTACCACTACGGAGCGCAAAATCATTCCGAGCTGAAGGGACTTTTGAGAAAGAGCTGTATTATGCTTTCTGTATGCGCCGTTTTGATGTTCTGTGCCGGAGAGCTTCTCTCAAGACCGCTCTCACATATATTTGTCGGCTATGACACGGAGCTTATGAGCATGACCTCGCACGCTTTCTCAATTTTCTCGTTTATGTTTCTGTTTTCGGGGTTTTCAATTTTCGGCTCATCGTTTTTCACTGCGCTTAATGACGGCCTTACCTCGGCGCTGATATCCTTTCTGAGAACGTTTATGTTTCAGGTGCCGGCAGTACTTGTTTTTCCTCTTATATGGCAGTTGGACGGCATATGGTTCTCAATCGTAGCTGCCGAAATAATGGCTGTAACGGTAGCCGTTTTATTCCTTATCGGAAAACGGAAAAAATACGGCTATTAAAATATCCGATAAAAAATATTTTACGCAATAAAAAACGGCTGTCAAAACAATGGCAGCCGCTTTTTATATTTCTGCGTATCAGTTTTAATAAACTAACACAAACATCTATTTATGAAACAATGAGTCCATCTTTTTTTTCATCGCACCGCGCCTGTTTTCTGTTTCCTCCTCATCGCAGGTTATGCTGACGCATGAGCCTTCTTTGGCATTTTCCGGCAGAAAAATCCGCGGCATTTCCGCTATAGTTCCGTCCGGCATTTCCGCAACGGCAATATCGCCCTCAAATCGGTCAATTATAATCTTCACAGCTCACATCTCCCGTTCCGTTTTTATTATATATTTGTTTCCGTCACCTTCTATTGTGATTGTGCCGTTTTTATCCGTTCGGTATACTTCAACATTGTATTTTTTCAGCAGTGAAAGCACTTTTTTTGACGGGTGGTTATACTTGTTGTCCTCTCCGACAGAAATAACTGCATATTCAGGCTCCGCCGCATTTAGAAATTTTTCCGATGTAGACGACGCACTGCCATGATGGGCGACCTTCAGCACATCAGCCCTTATGTCGCTGCCGATGTTGAGCATATCCGTTTCCGCGCTGTAATCGGCGTCGCCCGTAAACAAAAATGTGTTATTTTTATACCTCAGTTTCACAACTGCCGACATACTGTTATTGTCGGGATATTTTTTTACGGGTCCTTCAAATTTTACATAAAGCCCGTCTGCGTTCAATATACTCTTCCCTGCCCCGGCATATATCGCTTCGCAGCCGTTTGCTTCAAGCGCATCAAGCATTTTTTCAAAAGTTTTCGTTGTGTGCTCTTTTTCGGGCATATAAAACTGTTTTACGCTGAAATTATTAAGAACCTCCGCCATGCCCGTTATGTGGTCGGCGTCGGGATGCGTTGCAACAATATATGTAACCTCCGAATAACCAAGTTTCTTTATGTATTCCGCAGCCGTCATCGCGTCCGGTCCCGCATCTATAAGCAGCGTTTCGCCGTTCGGCAGCTCGGCAAATGTGCAATCCCCCTGTCCCACATCGACAAAATGCACTTTAAGCGAATTTGTATTTTCGGCTCTTTGGGTTGTTTCCGCCGCTGACGGCAAACTTTCGTTTTTATCCGAATTTATCTTTCCGCCGCACGATGTAAGCAGAAATACTGCCGTAAATATCACCGCAAGCAGCAGCGCCGTACGTTTTTTCATAACAATCTCTCCCTTTTTTATGTTGCCGATGACCTCGTCCTTTTTCGGTATTCGAGCGGTGTTTCCTCAAACAGCCGCCGAAATCTTCTTGAAAAATAAAACTGGTCGCAAAAGCCGAAATGGGCGCTGATTTCTCCGACCGACATCGATGATTTTGTGAGCAGCTTTTCTGCCTCGAAAAAAATCAGTTTATCAATATATTTGCCTATCGGAATCCCCGCCTCGCTGCGGAAACGTTTTGCAAGCGTATTTTTTGACATATACAGATTATTTGCAATTTCTTCTGTTGTGAGCCGTATTGACAGATTTGCCCTTATATATTCCACGACTTTTATCATGTCGTTTGACAACGACGCCTCAAATTCGACAGTTTTCGGCTGCAAGGTCAATGCAACCTGAACAGAGCGGCATATTTCATATCGCAGCTCCATTTGGGCCGCAAAATCTCTGCTCAAATACAGCTCTTTTAAATGCACAATTTTTTCCTGCGGAATTTCTGACGCGGCACACACTGCATGTCGAAACAGGTCATATCCGTCGGGTGAGTCAATATTTATATGAAAATATAAATGCCCAAATTTCCCAAAACATCGGCAGCCGTACTTTGTGCCGAGCGGAATAAGAT
>CAKSHB010000089.1 GCA_934456295.1 uncultured Clostridia bacterium
AAACGCGTCATTACATTTTGCTCCGCCTCGCCGTAGCTCAGCAAAAGCTCTGTAGCCTTCTGAACATCCTCGTTTTTAAGCGGTGTTGTGGACGAAAACTTCTCTATATCATCCATCATCTTTTGCGCCTTTGATGTGCTTTGAAGCATTACTTCGAGCGAGGTTAAAGACTGTTCATAATCGGCGTTTGTACCGATTAATACCTCATACAGCTTTTTGCCGGCATAGCCTGCAATTATGCCTTTTATTATGTTAAAACCGTTTTTTACGGAATCAACTGTGCTGTTGGTATTTTTTGTAGCTTCTTCGGCATATTTTTTCAAACCTTTTGTAGCTTTTTCAATTTCACTGTTAGTTTTTTTTACTTCTTTTGCAAGGTCCTTTTGAGCACGAGCGTTATCCGCAAGATCTGCCTTTAATCTTTTTACCTGTGTGCTGTTTTCGCCATATTTCTTCTTGGCTTTTTCGAGTTGACTTGCAATCTCAATTTGCGAATCTTTAAAAAGTTTTGTTTGCTCCTTTAAATCAATAAGCTTGTTTTTGGCATTATTTATTGCTGTAACAAACGAACTGCTGTCCGCCGTTAGTTGTGCATGTACTCCGGGATTGTCACTCACGCAATCGCCTCCTGAATAATATTATTTTTAAAATTTTGCATAGCAAAACAGCGCTTACTGTAGCGTAAGCGCTGTTGACAAGATATGATATATTGTGTATAATATTTCTTGCAGATAAGGGATTTATTGAGGACGGTTGACACTCCCGTGAAAGGGTGGTGCTGCTTATGAAATACATACCAAGGATAATATTTTTTACAATATTAACTCTCGTAGTTTTCACTATAAAAGCAAAATAACCGCCCTCGCCTAAGGAAGCGGTTATTTTAAACTCTTCATTAGTCAACCGTTCAAAACGGTAAACTCTTTATCTGCTTTTATTATACCACATATTTTTATTTTGTCAAATATTTTATTATATCAAAAAATTCAACTACATTCCGTAAAGAACACCCAAACCCGGAGGAATACCGTATGAATTATCTTCACTTTGAATAAACATCTGCAAAAGCAATTTCGGATCCTGCGCGGCTACGGCAGACGGCAGTATTCCCCATGCCTCAAAAAGCGCCTTATACACATCTCTGAGACGTGTATCATTTGCTGATGTACCGCCGCCTTTTGCCGATGCAACGTGCATAACATCTATGTACCACTTAAAGACCTCCAGGCAAATCGGCAGCAGATTTCCGCTGTCGCTTATTTCCTTTAAGGTTACATCTGAATCTTCAAAGAGATATTCCACGGCTTTGCCGCACATATCCATGACATTTATGCAGCGGTTGTCATCTACAAGGCACATAGCTTCAAAGCACCACGGCTTTGATTTTATTGTTTTTCTGCCTTTTTTAAAATTCAAAACCATATATGCCCTCCGTCATAATACCATCGGCTCAGCTATTGCTTGACGGAGTCCATGTGAAATCAGAAAACCACTTTGTTTCAATGGTTTCGGCAGTTACACCGGACGGAAGCTTGGGATCGTCGGAATCAAGCGTATCAAAACTGTTGCCGTCTAAAGCTCTTGCTGCCGCTTTTGCCGAAAAGCCGTTTGTCTGGAAGTTTATGCTGCCGCCTTTGGTCTGAGCCTTCTGTTCGTTCGGTACGGATTTTATCTTGAAAATCCTCACATAGCGGTATGCGCCGTTCGACTTCTGTATTCTGTATGCCACCGCATTGTACGGCGAGTCCATCTTACCGCCGGACACAAGACCGTCCGAATTATAAGTCTCGCCGTAAAAATCGCTTCTCATCTGCGGAGTTACATCAGCACACGCAACCGCTACATCCATTTCTCCGGGTGCAGAAGCCACGTCATACGGTACGTTATCGGCATAAAACGTGCTTACCGAGCCGTTCTGATTAAATCCTATTTCGGTTACCCCCGGTACTGCTACCGGTGTTTCGGTTTCATATGAGGTAAGCGTGTCTGTCTTCACCTTTGCATAGTGAAGCATATCCACGCCGACCATTGGTACATAACTCTGTACGTTTGACATTTTACATCTCTCCTTGTTATAAATTAATTACTTTTGTTTTAAAATACATCATTTTTCTGTGCAAGCCGCTCACATCTTTAAATCCGCGCCCCAAAATGCGCATAAAATGATTTGCGGCAAGTATCTTACTTGCCTTTTGCGCCAACTCCTCGCACCTTTCGCGGGTTGCGCCGTTATCCCATACGTCTATCTGGTATGTTATATCGGATATTACTTCGATACCATCTATGCTCATATCCTCTATGTTTGATATTTCTGTTACGGTTATAATCGGGAATTTTGAATTTGTACCCGGAAATTCAAGTTCTACATCCGCAAGGTCCTTCAGCATTAAAAATACAGGCCTGTTCAAATCTACCATGTTAAAACGCTCCTTTTATTGCAAAGTTAAGCCGTTCTTCTATATAATCCGGCACTTTTTTCTTTACCTTTTCTAATGCCGGATATATATACGGTTGAGGCGGTATACCCATATACGGGTAAAATTCGCCTGTTCCTTTGCCGTTTTTAATATGTTCCTTTTCGGTAACATGGTCTACGGACGGATCTCCTCTCTGCCCGGTTCCAAACTCCTGATAAATAGCATATTCTACGTTTGTACCTACGTCATAACCGTCCGGTATTTCCGTTATGCAAATGCTATTTTTCAGTTCATCACTGTTTGAAGGAACATTATTTTTTGCATCAACCTGTAATTCAAGCGCTGCGTCATATAACCCCTGCCGGACTGCTTCTTCAACGCCGCCCGAACCGAGCTTTGCAAGCCCGTCAAGCAGATTGTCAAGACCGGATAAATCAAAATTAAAACTTTTGTCAATCATACAATCACCTCCGCCAGTGCGACAATGTGATCCGAATACTTCTCAACAGTTATAATTTTATGCGTCGGCTCTTTTCTTCCCGTAAAAGATACTGCGTCGCAAAGCGTACAATTATTGCCGTAAATAAGCCTGTACATACTGTAAACTCTTTCGCCGTATATTTCTGAGGTTATTTTGTTTTCGGCAGGCTGAACGTTGCATTTTACCGTTTTCCTGTACACATACGTTTCTTTTGTGCCTACATATCCGCTGTCAACAGTTTCTTTGGCAAACGTGTATACATTCCTGAGAGATTTTTTAAGCAGCCTCATCATATAACCCTCGCTTTTATATATCTGTTTAAAACCATCCGTATGTCTTCGGGAATTTCGCTGTCATAGCTTCTGCTTACTCCGCCCTCGGAATGTGATGTCTGCCCCTCTGCTCCCTGCTTGTTGTAATAAACAACGGCAAGCCGCAAAACGGCGCTTTCAAGCTCTGTAATAAGAGCTGAGCGCCGTGTGTAATTCATCACCGTATCT
>CAKSHB010000090.1 GCA_934456295.1 uncultured Clostridia bacterium
TCTATCAGATTCTGCAACGAAAATGCCCGACGCAAGCAGTAGCGGGTGGAAAAGCGTTCCCGATGACTACATTGACAAGCATTATTACTGGGTTAGGTCGAAGATATTATGGGATGATGGAACATATACAACGACCACCCCAGTGCTTGCAAATGACCTAAAGTCAATCATTGATGATTACGACAACAGAATAAACAACATGAACAGTCAGCTGCAGCAGGCGACTAAGGATGCATCTTCGTCTATAGAACAGACTAAGGCATCTATCTTGCAGACTGTATCAGAAAACTATTACAGCGCTTCTGACGGTAAAAACCTTGCTTCTACTGTATCTACTATTCAGCAGACAACAGAAAGCATTCAGATGGGATTTGTAAAGAAAGAAGACTTTACATCCCTTTCTGACAAGGTTTCAAACAATCAGACACAGCTGAATACCTATATTAGATTCAATGCAGACGGCATAGAGATAGGTAAACAGGAATCTGAATTCAAGACAAAACAGACAAACAGCAAGTACTCTATTCTTCAGAATAACGATGAAGTAGCGTATTTTGCCAACAACAGAATGTATAATTCAAACATCGAAGTTTCTAGTTCTTTAAGAATTGGAAACTTCGGATTCATTGTTAACCACGATGGATCTTTAACATTTAAGAAAGTAGGTGGTGACTGATGGCAACATATGCAACATGCAGTGCATCGTTTGGCGGTGGCAATGGTAATGTCACAATGACAATGACACGAACAGGTGTCAACGTAGATGAAAACTATGATTTGTGGACCGCAAATTTAACTATGTGGTATAAGTGGAATATCAATTCCAGCGCCACAAAATACGGCTCGATGTGGGCCAATGGCGTGCTTATCTGGTCGGGCGGTGTGAATGTCGGTACAGGTGGTGGAACTAAGACACTTGCTACCGTTACAAACATCAAGATTCCTCATGACAGCAACGGGAGCAAGCATTTTGATTTCTCGTTCTCACAGGAATTAAAGGTTACTCTATCGGGCAAGTATGTAGGCAGTGTGTCTGCTTCGGGTGGTATCGACTGCGATGTTATTCCTAGAGCAACCAAGCCGTACTGCTCTCCAACATCGGTTTATTTTGGAAACAGTGTGACAATCAAGACGCCTAGAGCATCTTCTGACTTTGGTCATGTAATCACGTACAGCTTTTATGATAAGACTGAACAGATTGCTGATAATCAGTGGAATGATGAATTCAAGTGGACAGTTCCAACTTCGCTGATTAATAAGATGCCCAATGCTTCACAGTTCTATATTTGTTTCAGAGTAGATACATACAGTCGTTCCGGTAAATTCATCGGTAGTAATTACTGCACCTTGGATGTTGTACTTCCATCGGGTTATGGACCAACTGTTACAGGTATCACATACACAAATGAAGATACTGCAATTGCAAACAGATTTGGTGCATCAACAATTATACAGGGTGTTTCGAAGGTCAAATGCAATGTATCTACTTCAACGAAGAATGGTGCTACAATCACGTACTACCAAAACGAGATTGACGGACAGAGCATACCTGGTCCTAACAGTTACTTTACAACTCAGCCTTTAAAGTCTTCTGGTACAGTTGTTCTTAAATCGACAGTTACGGATTCGAGAGGACAGAAGGCTACACTGTCAAAGAATATTGCGGTTACAGAGTGGTACTCTCCGACAGTAAAGAACGTAAGCGCTCAGCGTTGGAATGTGACATCTAATAAGGCTGACGATGAAGGTACGGCGGTGAAGATCACTTATTCTTTTTCTATTGCACCTGTTGCAAGCAAGAATGATAAGACTGTCGTGATTCAGTATAAGAACGGTGAGACTTGGACAACCCTAGTGACTTATACAAATGCATATAGTGGTGAGAATAAGGTGTATATATCATCTGCTGGCAAGTTCAGTACAGATAATGCCTATTCGTTCAGAGTGCTTGTGAAGGATTACTTCACTACAGAAGGTGTTGCATCTTACGCTGCTATTGCACCATCATTCAAACTCTTGGATTTCTCTGCTGATGGTCGAGGAATAGGAGTTGGTTGCAAGGCTGAAAGTGGCAAGTTAAAGGTAGATATGCCTCTAGAAGCGCAGTCATACAATGGCTATGTGTTTGATTTCGGTACAGAAAATCAGACTGATACATGGATTCCTGTTTTGAAAGATAAGAAAATTCAGCATAGGGTTATTGGGTGGTCACAGTGGTATTCGTGCGGTGTTAATGGGTGTGGCATCACTCTGAAATACCGATATAACGATGGATTAAAACTCTGCGAACTGAATTGGGATGGTTCAGTAACTGCTACAATTGGAAATAATACAATGGGGTATATGTGGGAAGGATTCCCACTTGATAAGTCGCCAAACAAAAACGTATTTATCCCTGTTCAGACACAGAGTTACGATTTGACGCTAAGGTTCTACCCTGTCACAAACGACGTGACAAAAAATCACTGGACGTTAACGGCGATGCACGGAACAGTTTCAACTGCATATATATGTGGCACATTTATTTACTCATATGCTTAAAAAAAGGAGAAGGAAAATATGAAATTATATGATACATCATTAAAATACATGGATGCGATTAACGCAATCGGAGGCACTATTGTAGCAGTATTGACTGCTGCATTAGGTACGCACTGGTTTTTATTTATTGGTTTTTTAGTCTTGAATATTATCGACTATATTACAGGAGTTAGAAAATCAAGATTGACAGGCAAAGATAATTCCGCCAAGGGAGTGCGTGGAGTTTGGAAGAAGTTAGGTTACTGGCTAATGGTGCTAGTAGCATTCCTTGCATCAGCGATTTTTATCGAAATCGGTCAGACTATCAACGTTGACTTGACTATCACAACATACGTAGGTTGGTTTACATTAGCATCACTTATTATTAACGAACTAAGAAGCATCATCGAAAACTTCGTTGAAGCAGGTGACAATGTACCATCTGTTTTAACTAAAGGCTTAGAAGTAGCAGAAAACGCAATTAGCAAAGGAGAATAATTATGGGCAACGATGAATTTTTAAAGATTGCCAAAAAGGCAGTACGTGAATATGTAGGAGAGCCATTTGACTATGATGTCTATGTGGTATGGACTTGTAAGACATTACAGAACAACAAGGCTCTATTATCTACA
Source organism: uncultured Clostridia bacterium (assembly GCA_934456295.1). Classification (GTDB taxonomy): domain Bacteria; phylum Bacillota; class Clostridia; order UBA1381; family UMGS1253; genus Aphodoplasma. The sequence goes on from CAKSHB010000090.1 coordinate 3,153, forward strand.
GACAGACCAGACGGCTTATATTTCGAAGCCACTTATAATGGCACTAAAAAAGAATTATACTTTGATGCTTATCACAAATTAGAAAACAGATGTATTAAGATGGAGGGCTAAACAATGGAATTACAGGACACTATTGAAC
>CAKSHB010000091.1 GCA_934456295.1 uncultured Clostridia bacterium
ACTCGGCTATCCTGCCCACTAAAAACCGATATTTTGTCATAGAAAAATCTAATTTACAGAAAAAACTTCACACGACCGAGTTATATAGAAAATACAAAAGAGCAGACATACCCAGTCACTTTGCACACAGACCAAGGTAGCGTCTACTCTTCATCAGGTTTTTACCAAACCCATAAATATTATACCAACATCAAACGTTCTATGTCAAGAGCGGGAACGCCAACCGACAACCCGATAATAGAATCCTTAAACGGATGGATAAAAGAAGAAATGAAAATAGATTTCAATTTGAAATCCGCAGAGAGCATACCATCGTTTATTGAAAACTATGTTTATTACTTTAATAACGAAAGATTATCATACAAACTAAATTACAAAAACCCTGTTCAATATAGAACCGAACAAGGGTTTGGATAATTTGTGGTTTTTAGTGTCTACTTTTACTTTACTAATGCACTATTGCGGGTGGTTATTTATTTGTAAATCAAGTTTTATAAACCTTTGTTACACAGCTGCATTTTCTGCTTTTGCAGCTTCTTTTTTTGCACGCCGTGCAGCACGCTTTGCAGCTTTTTTGTTCTTCCTGTCATCAAAAAGCGTATACATGACGGGGATTACATACAGCGTGAGCAATGTGCCTATGCTTAAACCGCCGAGAAGAACAATAGCGAGCGGACGCATTGATTCGGAACCGCTGGCAGTTGAAACGGCCATCGGGAGAAATCCGAGTACAGACGTAACCGTTGTCATAAGCACGGGGCGCATTCTTGTAATACCTGCGTTAACGACCAGATCGGTACGCGGCATATCGGGCGTTTCCTTCTTTGATGTATTCACAAAATCTATGAGCACGATTGCGTTATTAACAACAATACCAATAAGCATGAGTATACCGATACAGCCTATAACCGACAGCGGACTTGCGCTCAGGGCGAGTGCAAGCACAACGCCTATCATGGCAAGCGGAACTGTAAAGAGGATTATCAGAGGCTCGCTCAAACTCTCAAACTGCGCCGCCATAACCATGTACATCAGAACAATACCGAGCAGTATTGCGATAAACAGCGAGTTCATTGCGTCCATCATTGTTTTGTATGAACCGCCGTCAGACTCCGAAATTCCTTCGGGGATACCGATTTTTGTAAGTTCTGCTTCATAAGCATTTTTTGCTGATTGCATATCTGTGCCGTAGAGCTTTCCCGTAAGAGTAACAGTTCTTTTCTGGTCAACGCGCACAAGCGTTGCATAACCCTGCTCAACCTTAACATCGGCGATATCGCCGAGCGTTATCCACTGACCGGTCGGGGCTTTAATCCGAAGATTTTTCAGTTCATTATAATCTTTGACATACCCGTCCGGATACATTACAACAATATCGTATTCTTTGCCGTTTTCGGTATAGCGTGACGCGGTTGAGCCTTCAAGCGCCTGATATACAAGCGTTGACGCGGCAGATGTGTTCAGACCGTAACGTGACGCTTTCGAGGTGTTTACATAAACTCTGACCTCAGGCTTTGTTTCGCTCAGAGAGGTTTCCGTTTCGGTTACGCCTTTAACGCCCGAAAGAATTTGCTGTGCGTTTAAAACAAACTCCTCAAGCGAAGCGTCATCATTTGAGGAATAACGCATCTGAATTTCATTGCCCAACATACTCGACATTGTCGAAGAATCGGCAGAGAAGGTGAGCTTTGCGCCCGCAATATCGCCGACCTCTTTACGAAGCTGCTCGACAACATATGATGATGAAAGGCGGCGTTTATCTTTATCAACAAGAGTTACGGTAATTGACGCCGTGTTTGAGGCAGCTGTACCTGTCATTGAACTCATGGTGTTTGAACCGATACTTGCTGAAACCGTCTTGACATTTTCATTTTGCGAAATTATGTTTTCAACCCCGCGCGAAACCTCGTCGGTATCGGAGAGCTTTGCACCCTGAGGCATTTCTATCGATACGGTAACCGTTCCCTCATCGCTTTCGGGCATAAGCACCATACCGAGCTGACCGAGAACCACCATGCTGAGTATAAATACCGCCAGCGTTGCGGCAACAAACATTTTACGGCGCTTAAGAATTGCGCGCAGCGATTTGTTATAGCCCGAATACATGTGCTCAAGCAGCTTTGAAAAAGGCTTTAATATAAAGCCCAGACCGCGCGTGGGTTTGTCAATATCTTTAATTTTCGCACTGAGCATTGGTACAAGCATAAATGTTACAAGCAGTGACGCAACCTGAGAGAATATGATTGCAAAAGCGAGCTGCTTAAACATTACAGCCATAATATTGTCTATAAACAGCAGCGGCACATATACGATACATGTCGTTATTACCGATGCCGCAACAGCGCCGACAACCTCGCCGGCACCTTTTACACCTGCTGTCGGGCCGTCCTCGCCGTATTCTTTGCGGCGGCGGAAAATATTTTCCAGCACAACGACCGAGTTATCAACAAGCATACCTACGCCGAGCGCAAGTCCGCCGAGCGATACGACGTTTAATGACATTCCCGAAAAATACATTCCTATAAATGTTGTAATTATCGAAACCGGCATCGAAAGACCGATAACGAGGGAGGAACGTATGCTTCCGAGGAACAAAAGCAGTATCAGTATTGCAAGAAGTCCGCCGACAATCGCATTTTCCGCAACGGAGCTGATGGCGTCCTCAATATAGCTTGCCTGCTCCATAGTCATCTCATAGGAGAATTTGCTGTTCTGCGACTTCATTGTGTTAAGCGCGTCTTTAATGCCGTTCACAACATCAACGGTGTTTGCGTCGGACTGTTTTGTGATGCTGACAGTAAGCGACTGCTCGCCGTTGAGGCGCGCATATGACGAATCTTCGGAATAGCCGTCTTTTACGGAGGCGATATCGCGCAAATATATTATCTGACCGCTGCTCGTCATGAGAGGAACTTCCTCAATCTGCTTCGTGTCGCTGAATTTACCCATAGAACGTATCGACATTTTCTTTCCCATGCCCGTAATTGTACCTGAGGGCAGATTTTGGTTCTGCGCCGCAATAGCGCCGATTAAATCGGAAAAGCTCATGTTGTAGCCAAACATTTTGTCGGGTTCAACGATTACTTCGATTTCGCGGTCAGCAGCGCCGTACACATTTACGCTTGCAACTCCGCTGACTGCTTCAAGCTTGCCCTTGACATCGTCTTCTATGTACTTTTTCGTCTGTATCAGGTCATACCCGTCAACACCTACGCTCATCATTGCAACAGGCATGGCGTTTGTATCAATTTTCATAACCCTCGGATCATCGGCGCCGGCGGGCAGATAG
>CAKSHB010000092.1 GCA_934456295.1 uncultured Clostridia bacterium
AAATGAACCTGTTTATTCAAAAAGCGGCATGACAGGGTGTGAAGGATATAAGCTTTACAGTAAATCGCACGGCGAATACGAAAAAGCTGCGGCGATTGCAATGGGGGTTGCAAATATCAATTCTGCAATGGGCAGAATTGTTGCGGCGCCAACTGCCGGTTCATGCGGCATATTGCCCGGAGTTTTGTGTATAATGAAAGAACGCACGGGCTGCGACGATAAAAAGATTGTTGCAGCATTGTTTGCGTCAGGCCTTATAGGTGAGTTTATTGCAGACAAAGCTTCAATTGCAGGTGCGTGCCATGGCTGTCAGGCAGAATGCGGTTCTGCATCGGCAATGGCGGCAGCGGCAGCGGTATGGCTGTGCGGCGGCACAATCGACCAAAGCTTTGATGCGGCGGCAATGTCACTTAAAGCTATAATGGGGCTTGTATGTGACCCTGTGGCAGGCTTGGTGGAAGTACCGTGCATAAAGCGCAATGCTTTCGGTGCGGCTGAGGCAATACTTGCCGCAGATATGGCGCTGGCAGGAATAAAAAGTGTAATTCCGTTTGATGAAACGGTTATGGCAATGAAACAGGCAGGCGAACTTATGAATGATGATTTAAAGGAAACATCGCGCGCAGGACTTGCCGTAACAAAAACAGCAAAAGAATGGGAGCAGAAGCTATAAACTTCTGCTTTATTTTTTTCGGTACATCACAGAATATTTGAACGGAGTTATACCCTTTAGTTTTTTGAAAACCGATGAGAAATAATTGCTGTCATTAAATCCGCATTGAGCGGCAACATCGGTTATCGAAAGTCCGCCGCCTTTCAGGAGCGCCTCTGCTTTTGAAATGCGGACATAGGTTATATATTCATTAAGCCCGATTCCGCAGACCGATTTGAATTTTCGCGAAAGAAAGCTTTCGCTCATGGCAAATTTTGCCGAAAGAGATTTCAGCGTAATTTCTTCTCTGTAAGCAGAGCTTATGTATTCGGATATATCCTGTATAATTTGTTCTGACTCGGTGGGTTTTGGTTTATATGAGGTCTTTTTTCTGTAAACAAGCACAAAAAGCTCGGAAATATAATGACGTACCAAGGTCAGTGCAAAAGAATTGTCCGAATTATACTCGTTTTCGATTTTATAAATTAAATCCTCAAAAAACGACATTTCACTTTTTGGTATATACACTACACGTTCTTTGCAAAGCTTGCGAAGAATTTTTCTGATATCATCATCAAGGAGGCTGTCGTTAATATTAATCAGAAATCTATCATTTGTCATACAATCTTCACTGTCGGTTTTATGAAGAACGCCTTTCGGAATAAAAACAAAGCTTCCCGGGTGGATATGAAAAATCTCATCACCTATAAAATAGTTTGTATTTCCGTCTATCAGATAATATATTTCATAATCGCTGTGAAAATGTATGCCTGTAAACATTCTTCTTTTTAAAACCGTGTTGTGCGATATGAATATGTCATTGGGGCTGATTGTGCAAGTCATTTTTTATGCCTCCGTTTCATACTTTTTCATCATATCATCATTTACCCGACATTTCAAGAAAAATCGGACAAAAAAATCGTATTTTTAAACAAATAGGACAATAAAATAAAGGACAACAAAAGAATATTGTTATAAAATATACTTGAAAATTGTATTTTGAAATTTTATGCGGGAGGGATTTTGATGGAATATACAAAAAACGGGGCAGAAAATGTAAAAATAGCATATATCGGCGGAGGTTCGCGCGGTTGGGCATGGGGACTTATGAGCGACCTTGCGGGAAATGATGACATGGGCGGCAGTGTATATCTTTATGATATAGATTTTGAGGCTGCACAGCATAACGAAATCATCGGAAATAAAATGAACGATGCAGACGGAGCGAAATCAAAATGGGAATATAAAGCTGTAAAAACCATAGACAGCGCTTTAATCGGTGCGGATTTTGTTATAATTTCAATTCTGTCGGCAACATTTGATGAAATGGAATCAGATGTCCATACTCCGGAAAAATACGGAATTTATCAGTCTGTCGGCGATACATCGGGTACCGGCGGAATTATACGCGCAATGCGCACAATTCCGATGTATGAGGGATTTGCCGAGGCAATAAAGAAATATTGTCCGAATGCATGGGTAATTAATTATACGAACCCGATGACGCTTTGTGTAGAGACGCTTTACAGAGTTTTTCCGCAGATTAAAGCTTTCGGATGCTGCCATGAGGTATTCGGCACACAGAAGTTTCTTGCAAAAATGGTAGAGGAGCTGCTTGGTGAAAAAGATGTAAAACGTGAGGATATTAAGGTTAATCCCGTTGCCGTAAATCATTTTACATGGCTGACAAGGGCTGAGTATAAAAACACAGACCTTTTTCCGCTGTACAAAGAATTTTGCAAAAAACATAAAGACGGATACATAGACGAAGGAAAACCCGTTGACCAGAACTGGATGAATAACAGTTTTGTTAGCGCTGAAAAGGTAAAAATGGATTTATTTAACCGTTTTGGCTGGATAGCTGCGGCAGGCGACAGACATCTGGCAGAGTTTTGTGAAGGAAAATGGTATCTCGAAAGTCCCGAAAGGGTTAAAGAAATGCGTTTCGGTCTGACCTCCGTTGCATGGCGCAAAGAGGATTTAAAAAAACGCCTTGAAAAAAGTGCGCGTCTTGTGAGCGGTGAGGAAAAGCCGGAAATCAATCATACCGGCGAAGAGGGCGTAAACCAGATGAGAGCATTACTCGGGCTTTGCGAACTGGTTACAAATGTAAATATACCGAATATGGGACAAATTCCTAACCTTCCTGTCGGAGCAATTGTTGAAACAAATGCTGTTTTTCGCTCAAATATGGTTACACCGGTATTTGCGGGTAAAATTCCGAAGGAAATATATCCGCTTGTTTCGAGAATATGCGGTGAACAGGAGGCAGTTTCCGCCGCAATTGCAAACAGAGATGTGAAAAAAATTCTGTGCGAATTTATAAATGACCCGCTTGTAACATGCAGCGTTGGTGATGCAGAGAAGCTGTTTTATGAGATGTGTGAAAACACAAAGGAATATCTGACGATGTATGAGTTTTGATTAATCATGCAGACCGGAAAAATATCACTGCGGAAGGGGCTGCGGTAATGATAATTAATAAAACGGACAATGTGGAAGTAAATCTTGAAAACGGTCACAAATATGCACTTTGCAGCATTAAATGCGGTGAAAACATAATCAAATACGGAAATCCGAT
>CAKSHB010000093.1 GCA_934456295.1 uncultured Clostridia bacterium
TTTGCATCAATGGATTTGGTAAGATTACCGTTAGAATATTCCATCGTGCCCTTTTGTTTTGCATTCGCCGCTACGGTAACGAGGTTACCATCCTTATCGTATGTATATGACGGGGCTTCATCACGAACAAGCTGAATATTATCGAACCAGCTGTTATTTGACTGTCGGTAGTTTATAAGATAGATTTTAAGCGAAGCCGGCGTTTTATTCGCAGTCGGTTTGCTTCCGTCACGCAGGGTAAACGCACCCATAATATACTGCCAGCCCAGAACCGAGCTGTTGTAATTGAACCAGTTCAAATAGCTTGTTCCGTCGGTATAGGTTACTTTGGCGGCAAGGCTTACCTTGTTATTTTCATTGTTTCCGCCGACCGGATTTGCATATACCCAGCCGCTGAGAATATAGGTATCATCAAGATTCTGCGCTGTTTTTCCGCCGAAATAAAGCTGCTGATTCATTTCCTTTGGAACAGTCGGCACACTTGCAAATCGGAAAGCGTGTCCGGAATCTCGGGAATGTGCATTATCAACCGAATCGCCCGAATCGGTAAGATATCCGCTCCAATCCTGCGGCAAAAATGCGCCGCTCGTTGCCTTGGAATAACGCTCAAATGACGAGTTGTTTATCATATTGAACGGGCTTGCACCTGTGCCCTCCTCGAGCTGCATTCCGTCAAACCACGCTTCACCTGTTGCGTCACGAACCATAATATTGCAATTTACCTTTGTTGCTCCGGACGGAACGGTGAACGTTACCGAAAGGCGCTGCCAACCGTCGTTTATGGTTGAATCTGTTGTTCCCGCCAAAACATCGGAAAACGAGTCAACCGCTGTTCCGTCTGACTTCCAATAGGTTGCGAAAAGCTGTGCACCGAAAGGCTGAGCAGTATCCCTCGGCACAATATTTTTTGTTTTTACCCATGCCGAATAGGTATAGGTCGTTCCCGCTTTGAACTGTCCCGAGGTAAGTGACTGATAAGCTCTTGCGCCTGCCCCGTTTGCAAATGTTTTGCTGTTTATATAGAAGCTGTTCCTGCCGTAAAGCTGATCCGTATTAACAGGCTTTCCGTCAAAGTCAGCCGTACCGTTCCACTGGAGTTTAGTCCACGTTCCGCTTATATCGGCGCTTCCGTCACGAAGATAGTTTCTGACATACTGACCGCCCGTCATAGACTTGCTCAGACGGTTGAGCTGCTTGATATTGCTTGCATCACTGTTGGGCTTTGAAGCGGTATATGTCGCCGCAGACGCCGCCAATGATTTGCCGTTGCTCGTTGCCTCGGAACATATTGTTCTGCCTACGCTGTCAAACATAACCGTTGTGTAAACATCATCGCTGTTGCCGTAAACTCCGTCCTTACCCGAGGAGCGGATAACGGTTTGTCCGTACTGCGAATAATCAAAGGTTATCGTCTGACCCGCCGTTCCGTTTGCACTCTCAACGACCTTGGAAACTCGCTTGCCGTTTGCCAGCGGCGTATAAGTAAACTGAAGCGTATATCCGTCGGGTGAAGTTACCGACATCAGCGCCCTATCTGTTTTATTATAAGTAAATTTCGTCTGCTTTCCGTCGGGGTAAGTTATGCTGAGCAGAAGTCCTGCGTTCCAATTATATCTTGTAACTCTGCCGGCTGAATCGGTTATCGTTTGAACCGCAAGATTGTCGGGTGTAGGTGCAATTGTAACGGAATGACCTGCACCGTCTGTAACTTTTTGAATGGATTTACCGTCGGATTTATAGCTGTTTGTAATAGCGTTTCCGTTACTGTCGACAGAGCTTGACAGTGAACCGTAGTTGTTAAACCAAACAACATTTTTCTTCTTATCTTCCAATTTATAATACTTTGTATTATTTGTTTTCGGAACAGTAAGAGTTAAGCTCATTCCGTCCTCGTCTACCATTGTTCCGTCACTTTTCTTATAGAAATAATGCTCTGTTCCGTCGCCGTCAATGTATACATACGGATATGTTTTCTGATTCTCCGAAGAAAGCCCGAATTTTGACGATGGTAATAGCTGTTGCTGACAACTGAGCATCCAGCCGTGACCCCTATACGGCATAACCGTGCCGAAGCTGTCTTCTGCCATATAGTCGTTAAAAACATGTGAAATTGACACAGGAGCACGACTGCCCGCAGTCGATACATCATTATGAGTGAATACGAGGTTACCTGAAAATTCGCATATTGACGCCGTTCCCGCTCTGCCTGCGCTGATATCCGTATAGCTCCAGTGAGATTCAAGTCCTTTGTTTGACCTGAAATTTATATACAGCATCGGGTACGCCTCACTCAGGGGATACTTTTCGCCGTAAACCCACATATAAATGCAGGAATCGTTATACAAGGATTTATTTTCATTTGATGATCTCAGCAGCAATCCGTTGTTTGCAAAGCTTGGATTTTCATACCAACGCTTAACGATGGACGTAACATTCCATTGACGATATTTAGGCTCCGCACCATTTTCGCTTGCTTTCAGAATTTCAAAATCAGCAACAGCCGACTCATAAGACGGCTTCGTGTTCCAAGTTACAGTTGTCGCATTCCAACTGCTTGTAACTGCGTGCACTTCTATCGCCGTGTCGGGTGTGGTATCGGAATAAGCATTCATAAGACTTTGCACTGTGACAAGCTGAGCACCGACGACTACATCGCCTCGATTTATCTTAGGAAGATTAAACTTAACAAGTCCCTGGCAAATATCTGCGTCCGTTGATTCTCTGCCGACCATCATCATCGGATCCGAATAGCGATTCTGATTTGGCAACCCTTTGGCAACATATACTGAATCAATAGCGCTGCCCGATCTTTCTGTTTTTATCGCCGGGTCAATCGTTACGGGGAACGATCTTTCACTGCTGTTCAGCCATTCGGAATCGGCAGAAATTGTAATTTCGTATTTGTGCTTGTTTTTTGCACTCAAACTGTAGCTGACCTTATCCGAATATTCATAATTTGCATCAAGCATAAACGGTTTCGGCATAACAAATACCGTTGCACCTGTGGTTGCGTCCTTGGCATAAATACAACCATCCTCTGCCAAAGAGAGGGTAACGTCCTTTACGGCAATCTCAAAGTTATATTCATAGCTGCTCTGAGCAGCTTTAACTACTATATTTTCCTTAACGCCCGAACCGTTGACAATATACTCAATATTCGTGTCGGGCAAGATATTCTCGT
>CAKSHB010000094.1 GCA_934456295.1 uncultured Clostridia bacterium
ACTCCACTCTTTATATCCTTTTGATGATATGTATCCTTCATTAAATCCTGTTAATCTTACATTACATTGAACACTCTCTGCTGCTGTTGAACTAGCACCACTTATTGTTTTTATAATTCTGCTATTTGGAGTTGATTCTCCATCTATTGCTACTGTTATTTGTGTTGTTGTTCCATTTGCAAATTTATTTGTTATGTTTTTATTATATCCAGCATAATTTGTTGTATTTACTATTCCTCTTAATACTACTGTTATTGCTGTATTTGCAGTATCTGGAGTTGTAGTAGATTTTTGCCATTCTGGTTGATATTTTGCTATAATTTTTCCTCTTTCAAAACTTACTATTGTACTTGAGTTCAAGTTTAATCTTACTGCATTCTCATTTGAATAAATTGCTGTACCTACATATATTTTTATATTTTCTTGCTGTCCACATTCAGTAAACATATTTGTATTTGTTGCTGCAATTTTTGTAAATGCTGGCCCTAAATCTAATTCTGTCATACTTCCTATACCACAATTTTGGAACATACTTGTCATATTTGTTACTGTTGCTGTATAGAAGTTTCCTCCTAATGACAATTTTGTCATTTTTGAACTTGCTGTTCCATTAAACATATAACTCATATTAGTTACTTTTGCTGTATTAAATGCACTACCTAAATTCAAGCTTGTCATTTCTGTATATCCTGTATTTTGGAACATATTTGCCATATTTGTTACATTTGTTGTATTAAATCCTGTTCCTAAATTCAAGCTTGTCATTGCTGTATATCCTGTATTTTGGAACATATTTGCCATAGTTGTTACTTTTGAAGTATTAAATCCTGTTCCTAAATTTAAGCTTGTCATTGCCATGTATCCTGTTCTTTCAAACATATTACTCATATCTGTTACAATTGCTGTATTAAATTTATTTTGTAAGTTTAATGTAGTCATTGCATTTTCACCAGTACTTGTAAACATACCAGCCATATTTGTTACTTTGCTTGTATCAAAGTTTGGACCTAAGTCTAAACTTGTCATTGCATTATAACCTGTATATGCAAACATATTATTCATACTTATTACAGTGCTTACATCTAATAATTTGATATTTGTAATAACTTGTGTTTCTTGGCATTTATTTGAATATCCAATATATTTAAATAAATTATCAGAAGTTCTATTTGCTAATATTCCACCTTCACTACCAATATGAACTATATATACTCCTGTTCTTGTTTCCTCATACCATGCAATTATTGATTGATCTCCTGCTGCTGATACATCCCATGCTCTTGTCTCATCTGTTATTTTGTTTGTTGTATGGTTGTATATATCAGAAGATATGTAAGATTCAAAAGTAACATTTTCTATATTTTGTCTTTGTATTGGTATTTTTGTTTGGTTATTTCCTAAAAAGCTACTTGTTGCACTTGTTTCTGTACTTGCACTTTTCAATCTATTATATAAAACAATGTCTTTTGCTTCACTTGTATTTCCAGAGGTATCTGTTGCTGTTCCTGCTGCTATACGAAGTTTTCCTTGATCAGAATCTAATGTAATTCCTGTTACTGTTACTGTATATTGATTTCCATATTGAACTTTTGTAGCAACACCATTTACCATTCTTGTTTCCTTTAAAGCTGTTGCAGCACTTACTGTTTTAGTTATTCCACTTGTTACTGCTGTATTTCCTAAATATACTGTTATATTGTCACTTGTCAATGTACTTGATTTAAAGTATTTATCTGTTGCTTTTACTATTACTGTTGCTTTTCCTGTTGTAAAATCAAATGATATGTTATTACTATCAGCTGTCCATGTTGGATTTACAAGGTCTATATTTGTTGCCTCATTTTCATCTGGTTTTAAAATATTGTTACCTGGTCCTACTGATATTGTTTTTGTTGGGTTAGTGTTTCCTGAATTATCTGTCATTGAACCCTTTGGTATTGTTATTATTACAGGTCCACTGTAATCTAAATAATTTTTTCCTACTGCTATTGCATCTTGTTCTAATTCTGTTAGTGTTAATACGTATTTATATCCTATTGTAGTTCCATTTTCAGTTATTGGAGTTTTTGCCAATCCCATATTTACATGTGTTTGTGCTAAATCTGTACCATCCATAGAAACTATCATTCTATTTGCAGCTCCAATTTCTATTCCTAAGTTCTCTTTAGCAAAATATTTATCTGTAATAGAAAACTCTATTGTTACTGTTTTAGAAGTTTTATTAATTGTTGTTTTTGAATAATCATACATTGTTGCTGGTCTTACAAAATCTGCAAACATTTTTCCATTAGTATTTTTGCTTGTAGTATCTGAATCCGCATCTTTTATTTCAATTGCTGTCATTGTTCCAGATTCATCACTTTGTGTTAAATTTGGGTTTCCATATGCATCTACTAATGTTCCTTCTGCTATTTGCAATGCAGTTTTTCCTGACCACTCTAAATAAGATTTTCCTGTTTGTAATACTGATTGTTCAAAATCTGTTAGTATTATGTTGGCACTAACTGTACTTGATGGTCCTGTTTTAGACATTGTAACTTTTTTAGTTATGTTATTTGCTTCTTGTCCTGCAACTTTTACATTAAATGGTTTTGTAGAATTTGCATCTGCAGTTCCATTTGTCAAATTATTTGTTACAGTTTTTATTGCATCTCCATATGTTGATGAATCTACTTGTCCTGCAACTTTTATTGTTAATGATTTTTCAGATTCATCAAATGTTACATCTGTTTTTGACCATGTTGGTTTATATTTTGGAACTACTGTTCCTACTGTATAGCCTGTTGTTGTAGTTGAATTTGCATTTAATCTAAATGCCTTTTTATTTGAATATATTGCTGAACCTGCATATATATTTGCTCCCGATTTTCCTGTATTTTCAAATATATTTGTATGTGCATCTTCTATTTTTGT
>CAKSHB010000095.1 GCA_934456295.1 uncultured Clostridia bacterium
CCTCTATGCCTTCTATCTTTTTAAGACACGCAAACGCATCTTTTTCCTGCGTGGAATTTACCGCTATTACATACATACCGTCACGCCCTTAAATTGTTTTTAATCTGTTTTTCCTCACGTTCTATGAACCGCTTAAACTGCTCATACAGTTTAGGATTTTTCTCTGCCATTGTCTCAAAGATGCTGTCCTTGACGTAATCAAACCCGATGTCGAGCTTGTCCTTGGTGTCAATGTCAATCTTAGCCTTGTATGCCGCCGCCCTTGTCAGTGCCGTTGCTTGGCTCATCAGTTTAAGAGGGTCGAGGCCATCCCAGCTGTCCTCATTGAGTTTGCCGATAGCCTCCAAAGTGTAGCCGGAGAGAAGTCTGACTATCGCCTCCGTGGTATCGAGGTTCGGATATTTTTCCATTTCACTCATCAGAACCTTAAAGTTTTCCTGCGTCATTTTGAGAGCCGTTGCCGACTCGTTTAAGTTTGCGGCGTGCCTCTGAACCGACGATATGCTTATCTCATAACCTTTGGAGCGGATATATGATGCAATCTCACGGTATGTGATAGTGGGATTTAACATCATTTGCTCCACTGCGTCTTTAACCTTTAACGGCAGCCTGTCGATTTTTGAGCATTTCCTGTTTTTTCCCATACCTCACACCTCTATTGCCGGGTCAGATTTAAGTCCCATAAGCACCCTTGTTCCGAGCGGAGTGAGCGTTGCCTCGCACTCTTTGTATGCCGTATCCGAAAACTCAACAATTTTATGCGCCGATATATCCCTTATTCGGATATATCCCTCACCGGCGAGAAAGTTAATGCTTTTAACAAAGTCGTATTCGCTCACCCCGTCATCGGACACCACCGAACGCACCACGTCAAGACTTTTATATGCCTTGTCCATTACGTTGAGCGTGCGCATTATTGTTCCGTTCGAGCGGACAAAAGCCGCCCTCTCGGCTCTTTTTATGACATCTTCCATTACTTCGCCTCTCCAATCATTTTAAGAAGTCTATCCAGTTTGTCGCCCGTGTGACGGGTATCTCTGTCAATCTTGTCCTCTATGCGGTCAAATTTGCGGTTTATTTCTGATATTTCACGCAAAAAATCCGCTTGTTTCAAACAGGTATTATTAAGCTCTTTAAGCTCCTTTTCGTGTTTCTTAAAGTCCTCCTCGTACCGCCCCAGCGGCACACAGCCTTTTTCAAGCGACTTTATATCCGCCTCCGCCTGTGCAACCCTGTTCATTGTCTGCTTTAAAAAATATGTAATTATTCCCACCGCCGCACTTATTCCGAGTCCTATCAGCGTGGTTATAACGTAGTCTGCGTATTTCACTGCCGCACCTCTTTTCTTACTCTGATTTTATCAGATATTTCTAAATTACAATACGAATATGCTTTTGTGAATTGTTTTGCATTTTGCGTGTAAATTAATAATTTGCGCATAAAAAATCCCCCTTGGCATCTCTGCCAAAGAGGATTTCTCTTAATACTCATCAAATTTTATCTGCCCCGGTAACGCCTCATTTCTTTTCTTTTCAATCTCCTCACGGACAATCGCCCGTATTGCCATTTCCGTGAGCCCGTACTTTCGTGCGAGTGCTTTAAAATTGTACCCGTTAAACTCGGCTATGATTGCACGGTTGCGCACGGAGCGGTGTATAGACTCAATTTTCGGAAAGTATATGCTCTCGCCGCCGCCGAACACTTCGGCAATTTTAAGCATACTCTCAATACCGACAATCATTGCAAGAGTCTGATACACTTCCGGGAGCTCGTCAATGTTTATATCGTCAAGGTTCGCCATACGCACCGCCTTCCTTTTTTGCTCTGCTTTTTGTAAAAGCCGAACGGCTGTACCTTTTGAGCATCTCAATTATATCGTTACCGTTACGCTTGTCGGCAAAAGCAAAAGGTCTTTTTGCGTCGGAGCGTATGCCGCACGCTTTCCGTACAATCCCTGCCATTCTCTCGCCGTCGGGAGCAAGCGACGGTGCAGACCATTTTTTCAGCTTGTAGTATTCCGCCCACGCTCTCTTTTGCTGGTATGCACTCATTGCGTTTACTTTCGACAGCGCTCTAAGTTCCGTTAAAACCTTTTGCGCATCGGCAAAAGACAAGTCGGCAATAGACGTCTTATTGCAAATTCTGTATACCATAACGTGCAAGTTATCGTCTTTTTTAAGGCTTTTGTCATATATTCCGAGCTTAGTTGCCCTTGCATAAATTTCTTGCATTTGTTTAAGGCTAATCGGCTCCATTGTCTACACCTCGACTTTGATTTTCGGCGTTTCCTCAACGGCAAGCGCCGCCGCCAGTCCTTCAAGGGCTCTTGCATTACCGCAAACCGTACCGCTGTTTTTGATAAGCTCCTTAAAGTTTTTCCAGCACATAGCCTCGCCGTAAAGGTAAGCATATTCCTCTGCGTTCTTTTCATTAAGTCCTGCAATGGAGATTATTGCTTTCTTGTCCGACTCAAAGTTTGCACCTTTAAGTTTCTTTGCAAGCGCACTGCGTTTTTCCTCGTCGTCGGTAATTGCGCAAATC
>CAKSHB010000096.1 GCA_934456295.1 uncultured Clostridia bacterium
ACCAGAGGGCAGCTCCGGGTATTTTTTATATTTTATTTCCGGTTGTAATTGATCAGACAGCCTTTCAGGATGATCTCGCGCTCATCGTCGGTGAGCTCGTCCATTTTCAGGGTGATCTCTTTCAGACCATCGCCTACGACATAGCAGGTGAACTCGCCGGCTTTGTTCTCGATGGCTTCGCGGATACCCGGAAGGAAGAGATAATCGCCGTTTTTGATTGAGTCCATTGAGTTCTTTCCAAGACCTGTGCCCCAAGCAAGCTCACTTTTTTTCCAACCGCCATCTTCCATATGGTATCCGCTGTTATTGTGTTTAAAACCTTCTGTATCTTTTTCAATATCAAACACTCCGAGCAAAACCTGCTGAACCATTCCGCCGAGAGATATTCTCACACTGTGCTCAGTTCCTGTTGCGGTAAAAGGCATAACTATTTTTGTCCACTGACCGCTTGTATAGTATTTGCATGAGCTGTTTGCTGCTGTTACGTTTCCGTTTTCGTCCAAAAGTGCGGCTGTGAGCATTCCGGAAACATCGGCGGCTTTTGCATAAAAGCTCAGTACATAATTTTCTCCGGCATCTATACCTCCGGAACATATAGCGTTTTTGTCAATTTCAGACACAATGCCGAAGCTTGACTCTGTATCGGGCTTTTCGCTGCATACTGCACGCAAAGCTTTTTTTACAACATTGCTGTCTGTTACGGAAACAAGGTTTTTTTCTCCGTATGCTGAGCCGATTACAATTGAGTTTTTTATAAACCATTCTTCGTTATCATATGAGTTTTTTACAAAATTTACAGTATAACTCTTTGTTGTTCTTGTATCTCTTGCAGTGACGGTTGCCGTGATGCTTGCCGAATCTTTATCGGTCATATCAACGTTTTGTACATCATAGGCTATGGTTGCGGTATCCGAATTTACTCCGTCGGTATTCCATACCTCCAGAAGGCGTTTAAACACTGTATCACCCGAAAGATTAACCGTGGTTGTGTCTGACGGAACCTTAACCGTATAGGTCAGTTTATCTTTATCAAAATCGGAGATAGCTTTATAGCTTTGACCGTTTATGCTGTATGAAAGAGATGATGCGTCTGCATTTGAGATATCGTCCCATACGATGTAAAATCCGTAGTGCAGTAGTTTAAACCGGTACTGCTGCTTGTGAGAACATCTTGAACTTCGCCCCAGTTAGGGATTTTTACCGTTTCACCGGCAGCAAACGACTTGGAAAATGAGTATGCAGGAGTTCTGCCGCCGCTTCTTGATTTTATCGGAACGGTATTTGCGTTATATGTTGTATATGTCCAGCCCTGAGCTTTTCCGGCAGGCCACGGCTCTGCATTTGCACGGCCGGTAGGATATCCGAAAAACATAACTGTTGCGGGGTTTGTAAGCTCAAATTCGATGTAATACGGTTTCCCGTTCTGACCGTCATAGGAATCGGTATAAAATCTTTTTGCGTAATTGGCGCCGGTTGCAGGTACATATGAAGCTACAGCGCCGCCGCCTTTCCACATTTTTATCACAGACGAGCCCAAAATACTCTCATCTATTTTTGAGTACACAAATTCATCGCCGGTTCTGTTTGCAGCTGTTGATGCCGTCGTATAAGAGCCGACCTTTACACCTTCCGCGACCGTAAAATTGTCGGTATTGGGGTTATCATTGTTTTCAGAATATTCAAACGCTGTTCCCCAAACGCTGTGACCGTTTAATACCTTGTAATCATTTTGAGCGGCGGTGAATGTTACCGAGTATCTTTTGCCGCCGGCATTTATTGTGGCGACATTTCCGCTTGCGGCAACATTTATCTGCGTACCGTCGTCAGTGATTGCAGCTGTTTTTGCAGCCGCTTCGTTTACATCTTGCCCTTTGGGAATTTCGACGCTGTAGCTAAGTGTGTCCGCGTCAAAGCCATGCACACTGACGCCGTCGGCAAGTCCGTTTGAATACGTAAGCGCAGCGACAGTTTGCGAAGCGCCATCATCTGCCAGCGCTTCCGCATTCGGGAGTATCGGCATAATCATAAGTATTGCCAATACAATTGAAAAAAGTTTTTTCATTTTTTCCTTTTTCTCCTTTTTGTAAATTTGTTTATAATGAATATTATTGCCGTGATATAAAATTGTATAAAATAAATGAATTCAAGCAGTACTAATTCTATATTAACTGAAAAAATGAAGAAAAGATAGAAAATATTTGTCTTGTTATGGACAAAAGTTAAGAGTTTAAATCGGGTTTGAATTTTTATTTCATATGTTATACCAAATGTTATACCAAAAATTTCTTGTACTGTACTGTTTTTTTCGGAAAAAAAGGGGCTGTAAAAAAATGAAAACATTTTGCTGCGGCTCCATACGTTTTTTAAGATTATTATTTTCGCTGTTATTTCCAAAACTGATAAGGTTCGGCGGTTTCTTTATTTC
>CAKSHB010000097.1 GCA_934456295.1 uncultured Clostridia bacterium
AATCGTCGGCGGGAGCGGCGCAAGAATCATCTTTTTGCGTGCCGAAAAACGACGAGGCTTTTTTGAATTTTTCCTCATATTTTTTGTTTTTCTGCGCCCGTATAACTCCCTGATTGTTTGCATGCGCCGCCGTTAAATTCTGCGGAAACAGCACACTTTTTGACTTCATGTCAAAATTAAGCTGCTGACATTCTCTTATGTAATCGTTGTATGTGCTAAGCAGCCGTACAAAGCTCTCTTCCGGAGCAAGCTTTTTCTGCTTTTCCAGATATGTAAGCACTTTTTGAACGCTTGCGTTTTCCCGTGCTTCTATGATATAGTCCGCCGGTATGTGGTTTATCAGTGAGCGTTTTATAACCGCCTCCGGAATTTTTGCTGCATAAAGCTTGTTTACCTCGAATATGTCATTCATGGTCCATGTCTGCGGCTCGGCAAGGTTTAAATAACGTATCGGAAATTTAAAACATTCTTTAAGTTTTTTCTTCTGCCAGTTGATGGCGCGTGCCGCTCTGCCGAGACCGTAACCGCGTGTTTTTTCTTTTATGATTGTATAGAATCCGCGCTTGTATAAAAATTCATATACCGGGTATTTCACAAAGTTCCGGCAATACTTAATAGGATTTTTCGTTCTCAGACTGTTATTGTTTATATAATCCTCAAGGCTCGAATATTCAAGACTTGTGCCGGCAATCACACTTTTAATATCGCCGCAGTAAAATTCATAGCTTCCGTCATATACATCCGATGCGTTGTACCGCTCCCAACAACTGTATTTACGTTCGGTTGCGCCATGAATGAAACTTTCTTTGTAATAATGAGTCCATGCTGCGAACTTTTCACCGCGGACGGCATATCTGCCTATTTCATCAAGATAGCTTTCAAGGTTTTCATACCTTGTGTTATCGTCGCGGCGCACATGCCACTGTCTGAACCAAACCGTGCCGTCACTTCCGCGCTGCATTGCCGCAACATTTTTTACATTGTCGGCAAGCCATGCCGATGAATCTTCATGAACGCATAAACAGTTTGTACCGCAGTTCGGGCATAACTGATGCTGATACTGGCGGAATTTAGCCAGACTGTTTGTCGTTACATATTCGCCGCACACGGAGCACGTCCCGCGGATGTTGCCTTTTTTGTATACTATGGTTTGGTCCTTGTCAATAATCTCACGGCGCACCCAGTCAAGAAATCCCTCCGGGTATTCCTCCGGACAGCTGTATACCGCGTCATCATCTATATATCCGTTCTTTCTGCGTACTTCCGCTTTTTTGACTTCGTGCCATTTGTCAAGCAGCGAAATTAGATTGTCCACCTCGTGATTTCCGGTACTCTTTGAACCGCAGAGCCGTTTGAGCAGCTTTTCCGATTTCTCATTAATGTCATAATAACCGAAAGAATCTAAACAATTGCCTATGGCAGACTCTGTAACCTTCTGCTTGCCGTCCTCATATATACGGTATTCCCTGCTTTTCTTTGAAACAAGCACCCGAAAAGAATTTAAATGCGTATAATATCCAAAGCGGAAACGATATGTTTCATACTTCGGATTTGCAGTACACTCTATGAGATACATTCTTTCATGCCCTATACTGATTTGCGAAACATCTATTTTGTACCGTACACAGTCGTTGCCTTCGCCGTCATACTTTCCGAACGGCAGCTCTTTTATATTCTTTGGCATCTTCACTCTGACCGCCCCCTTTACGCAAAAAAGCTGTCAAAGTCAAGATTTACGGATTTCGGTTTGCTGTCCCCGACTTCATCTGCCAAAGGCTCCCCGTCTGCCTCACTCTTTGTGTGCATACGCGCCGATGTATTTACCGGTATCCTGAGGTATTCGTCTATAGCGTTAAAAACGTCACTGTCAGTCATTACGGCACAGCCCTTTTCTGACTTTTTCCGGGCAGCAGCCTCTATGTGCTTGTATGCACCGTTAAGCGACTTTTCGGGTTCGTTCACAGCCTTTGCAACCTCCGGCTCCCTGCACCGGTCTATTATGTAGTGCCCGATTATTTCCAGATACTTATTACTCGGATCTTTTTGCATTTCTTCATTGATTTTCGCTATTGCATTATACATTTTTATACAACTTCCTTTCTTATGTTTGACTTTCCAGAAGAAAAGTGTTATAATAAATACATGTTCGGATGCTCCCTTCGGGGAGCGTTTTTTTATTACAACACTTTTCATATTATTCATCCTTATTTTGCAGGCAGAACCAAAACGTCCCCCGGATGTATTTCTCCGCCGCATTTGTTGATTTCCATTATCTCGCGCACCGCCTTTCTGATGTCGGCATTTTTCCCGTATGTTTCCTCGGCTATTTCCCAAAGCGTGTCACCGTCCGAAACCACATATTCAACGCTTATACAC
>CAKSHB010000098.1 GCA_934456295.1 uncultured Clostridia bacterium
TTTGAAGACTGCGTATCTCTTACACATCTTACGTTTACAAAAGAAACAAAAACGATAGCATATTCGGCTTTCGGGAACTGCAGGCTTCTCACAGATATTGACTTTTACGGAAGCGCCGAAGATTTCGGGGTTATTGACATTGCCGACGGAAACGATTACCTTAAAGCCATCGGAAAGATCAATTACGTTTCGGGCAAATAAGCAAATGGACGGATCTTTAATCCGTCCATTTTTTACATAACCGCAAACTGCGAATTGTACAGTGCGGCATACATGCCGTTTTTCTTCATGAGTTCGTCATGCGTGCCCTTTTCCTTTATTTTACCGTCATCTATGACGACTATTTCATCCGCATTTTTAACGGTTGACAATCTGTGTGCAACTATCAGCGTAGTCCTGCCCTTGCAAAGCAGTTCAAGCGACTGCTGTATTGCAAGCTCGGTTGCGTTATCAAGTGCCGAAGTCGCTTCATCGAAAATCAAAATCGGAGGATTTTTCAGAAAAGCCCTTGCGATTGATATCCTCTGCTTTTGTCCGCCCGAGAGTTTTACCCCTCTTTCTCCGGTATAGGTATTATACCCTTCGGGAAGTGACATGATAAAATCATGTATTCTTGCCTGTTTTGCCGCATTACGGACCTCGTCCTCGCTTGCCGACGGTTTACCGTAGGCAATATTTTCATATATTGTCCCGGTGAACAGAAACACATCCTGTGCGACAATTCCTATATTCTCGCGCAGTGAATCAAGGGTCATATCGCGTATATCGATACCGTCTATCAATACACTTCCCGAGGTAATCTCGTAAAAACGCGGAATAATATTACAGAGCGTGGTCTTTCCGACTCCGGAGGGTCCGACAAGCGCAACCTTCTTTCCCTTCGGTATATGCAGACTGATACCGTTCAGCACCGGGCTTTGTTCGTTATATGCAAACGACAGATCACAAAAATCTATATCTCCGGCAAGCGTACCCGCAATTATCGCCTTCGATCTCTCGTTTTCCGGTTTTTCATCCATGATCTCCCGGAATCTGACGAATCCCGTCATACCGTTCTGATACTGCTCGACAAAAGATATAAGCCTTTTTATCGGATTCATGAACACATTCACAAATATAATGAATGCGGCAAAATCACCGACATTTATCCAGCCGTTATAAACAAAAAGTCCTCCGCTGAACATAACTGCAAGATTCAGAAAATCGGTCATAAAAGCCGTCACCGCCTGAAATTCGCCCATGACCTTATATGCTCTTGAGCGCGCCTTTACAAAGCGCTCATTAGACTGTTCGAATCTTTCACACTCATAATCCCTGTTTGTGTATGCCTTTGAGACTCTTATACCCGAGATCGCATTTTCAAGAACCGCATTGACCTCGCCGACCTCAACCTTTGTTTCTCTGAATGCCTTATTCAGTGCCAGCCTTCTTTTCATTGTATAAAAGAGAAATATCGGTATTGAGGCAAAAACTATCAGCGTAAGCCACACATTTATCCTTGCCATAAGGACAAACGATGACACGAGAAGCACAACAGAGAGAAACAAATCCTCGGGTCCGTGATGGGCAAGCTCCGAAATATCAAAAAGATCATTGATTATTCTTGACATTATCGTTCCGGTTTTGTTATTATCAAAATAGGTATACGGGAGCGTCTGGAGATGACGGAAAACATCGCGCCTCATATCCGCCTGCATATGCACGCCCATAACATGACCGTAATAGGATATAAAATAATTGAGCCATATCTTTACGATATAAATAAGAACTGCAACGCATGACCACAAAACAAGCAGTCGGAGATTTTTATTCGGTATAAAGTCATTTATCATACTGCGCGTTATCATCGGATAAAACAGATCGGCAACCGCAAGGAGCAATGCCGCCGCAAGATCCGCCAGGAAAATACGCATGTGCGGCTTATAGTATTTTGCAAACTTCTTTATCATTTCAGACCACCGTTATCATACAGAGACAAGAGCGGTCACCTTGCCTGCAAGGCGACCGCTCTTAAATTTTTGTTTTTTATTTCTCATATGTATATTCCTGACTTGCCGTTCCGTAAGCTTTATCCGCCGCGCCCGCTTCGACCTTTATCATATACGAGGGCGCATCGCCAAGCTCTATCTCAAGCTCGCTCTCTCTTGTCCAGTCCTGCACCGCGCTGTATTCGTTCTCGTCCTCTCCGCAGATAAGCACCCTGTACAGCGGCGTTACATCGTCGTTGTGAAGGCTCTTTATGCTTATATGCTCGGTGTTTTCCCGCTTGCCCTCGCTTATCTCCGCCC
>CAKSHB010000099.1 GCA_934456295.1 uncultured Clostridia bacterium
CTGCTTATTCTTAAAAATTCTCTCTTAAGAACGGGATCTTTATAGAAGTTTGCTGCCTGGAACAGCGGACCGTCAATTATTCCCAAAAACTTATTCTTCTGCGTGTTTTCGTTGTAATCGTCGCCCTCACGCAGGAGCTGGCCGTCGGGACGGCGTGTGTAAATCCACTGATAGCATACCTCTCTCATTTCGGGCACATACGGTGTTACGCCGCTCATACGGTAAAGCAGCCACTGTGACCACAGCTCACACTCGTAACGTCCGTTGCCGTATGCACTGCCCTGGTGGTGCGATTTTGACGCATACCAGTAATTTCTCGTTTTTACATATTCGCTGAGCACTCTGCCTCCGCAGAAATTATACATATCGGGATATTCGTCATATGTTGCGATTGAGAATGCGAGCCAGTCACGCAGAAGCTGAAGCTCGCCGCCATGACCGCATACAGCGCCCTGTCCCCTGGGCGGATATCCGACTTCCATCTGTGAACCTATATTCTGGCACAGCGCTGCAAGTGTTGCTTTATCCTCTTTTGTCAAAAGCGGATAACACCAGTCATATACCTCGCCTGCGGTAAATACTACCTGCCCCATCTGACGCGTATAGTCATGTATTCCGATATATGTAGCCGTAGCAGCAAAATTTTTGATTGCTGTAATTGCTTCTCTGCCGTGCTGTTCGTTTCCGTTTATAACATAATCGAATGCCTTTGCCTCGATTATGCCGATGCCCTTGCTGTCAAAGTTTGATTTATCACCTTTGTCTTCGAGAATTCCTATATACTCTGTTTCTTTAAGCTTTTCAAACTCTGCATAAGCCGCTTTGTTTTCTTCCGACTCAAAATTCTTCTTTATTGTGTCGATATCGCTTGCGCGGAATAATACTCTCGGATGCTCCGGCGGAGGTGTAATCGTCGGCGCCGGATAAGCGTCTTTAGGCATTTCTGTACGCGACACGTCACCCGGTTTCGGGAGTGTCCCCTTTCCCTCGGGAACAAATGTCATATTGTTTGTAACCATAAATTTATCCATAAGCGCACCTGTTTCTCTCGGAATCATGCGTATAGAATATGCCTTGTCTTTTGTAAGTGCAATCATTGCAACCTTCTGCCATGTATAGTTTTCCACAGTTGTTGCGTCTGCTGTAAGACCTGTGTAGGCATATGCTGCGCCGCCCTTAGAGAGCCAGTATGAGTCGCTTCCGCCGCCGGGTACAATTACGCGTACCCATACATTGTACTGACCCGCTTTATCCGCAACGATTTCAAAGCCAAGTCCCGCATGTGCAAATTCGGCAGGTGTTTCTCTGTCGTCAACAGCCATTTTAACCGCTTTTTTGCCCGATGCGCTGCTTGAGTCAACTACTGCAACAAGCTTTGTGTTTACAGTAGCCTTCTCTGCCTCAAACACAACTCCGCCGTCCGTCGTCTTGAACTGAACAAGCTTCTGCTCGCCCTGGTCGGGTTCTTTTGTTGCCGACGGTGCCGATGTTGCGCCCAATGTCGGTGCAGGAGTAGCTTTTCCGCCGCCCGAAAGCTTCGGAAGCTTTGATTCGTCAGCCGTTACAAAGAACGCGTCATATATGGCAAGCTGCTCGCGGTGATTCCATGAGAAAGTATTTTTTCCCGCTTTCAAAACTTCCTCACCGAGCTTAATCCATACATAATCTTCGCCCTGCGGTCCCGGATGTACATCTCTCCAGTCATTCTTGTTAAACTTGAAGTAAAACGAATCCTTGCCGCCATCGGTTATAATAACCTTTGCGTAAACGGCATATGTACCGTCTGCCGGAACGTTAAAATCAAATGTAACGTCCGCTTTTTCAATTTTTGAAGGATCCTTCATGTCGCCTGTGCAGCTAATATATTTCTTGCCGCTGGCATTTTTGTCCCTCGTTACCTCCACGCTGCTTCCCAGCGTAGTTTTTTCAGCCTCAATCAGCGTATCAACGTTAAATACCGTTGCCGCATACACCGGAAAAAGGCTTCCCATTGTACTGAGCAAAAATGCAAAAGTAACAATGAGCGACACAAACTTAAAGTTTGTTTTTGTCATGTTTCTATACCCCCTTGTATAAATATTTTACACGTTTATTATACAACAGTTTTTTCGTGTTGGCAAGCATTTTTTTGTGTTTTTTTAGTAAGTTTTGCACATAGAAATGTGTATTTTCTTAGCATCTAGGTGTATAAAATTATCAAAATTGCCAATTTTAAAAATTTTGCACAAAATTCAAACAACAAGTTTGTTACATTTTTCTTGTCCGATATTTCAAC
>CAKSHB010000100.1 GCA_934456295.1 uncultured Clostridia bacterium
ATAAGCTCGATGAGAATTTAAGAGAACTGTTTTTAAAATACATACTTAAAATCGAGCGACACATTCGTTCCCTGCTTTCATATTATTTCACAGAAAAATACGGTGAAAAACAAATTCACTACTTAACACCTTCCAACTATAACAACACAGCACGAAATTCAAGTGATATATTCAAGCTTATTGGAATGCTTGATAATCTTGCAAACACGAACAGCGATTATCCGTATATTAATCATCAAAGACGAGCCTACGGAAATGTTCCCCTTTGGGTGCTTGTCAACGGTATAACATTTGGTTCACTTTCAAAATTTTATAGTCTTGTTACTCCTGATTTAAAAGTAAAAGTATCTAAAAATTTTGTAAATGTAAATGAACGTCAACTTGAGCAATACTTATCAGTTATAACGAAGTTCAGAAATGTTTGTGCCCACAATGAACGCTTGTACTCCTATCAAACAATGAATGATATTCCGAATACAGCTATTCACAAAAAGCTTGGGTTACCGCAAACAGGCACTCAATATGTATGTGGTAAACACGATTTATTCGCTCTCGTTATTTCTTTTAAGTACCTTTTGACAAAAAGTGATTTTGTTAAGTTTAAGGGCAGCTTATCAAAAATACTGAATCATTACCTTGATTCGCAAAATGCTCTTGAAGAAACTGTGCTGTATGGGTATATGGGATTCCCGAATAATTGGAAAAACATATCTAAATACAGTAAGTAAATACAATATTTAATAGAATTTGGTACTCCGCTTTGCAATGCAGACATGCCAAAGTATTTCAAGCAATCAGCTTCAAAAAAGTTGGTTGCTTTATTTTTTACAAAGGAGATGATCGTCTTTGCTTGAACCCATTATAAAGGGGCTGATCGAATGGATATACGGACTGATCGAGGATATGTCAGACTTCGTATTCGGTGATATTATCGATGTTCTTACGATGGATATGTCATATTTTCGTAAGGCAGCGCCCATTGTGGCGGATATCTCGGAAATAATACTTGCTCTCGGGTGGGCATTGCTCTTAGGAAACCTTGTATTTCAGCTGATAAAAAGCATAATGTCCGGTGCCGGTTTTGAGGGAGAAGATCCGAAGCTTCTTTTTATGCGTACTTTCGCCTTTGCGTTTCTTCTCCTTGCATCTCCGCAGATATGTGATATGTGTTCCAAAATCACAAGAACAGTAGTCGCATATTTAAGTATTCCAAGAAGTTTTAAGTTTTCAGCACCCACAGAATCTATGTTTCCAGATGCCGGCGGTGTTTCGTGGCTGCTTGCCATTATTGTAAGTATTATACTGATCGTTCAGATGGTAAAGCTGTTCTTTGATATAGGCGAGAGATATGTTATCGCCTGTGTTCTCACCTTTATGGCACCGCTTGCTTTTGCTATGGGCGGCAGTAAGAATACAAACGATATCTTCAAGGGCTGGTGCAGAATGTACGGCTCCATGAACCTTATGCTCATTATGAATATCATCTTTTTAAAGCTCATAATGAACGCTATGCTCAATATGCACGCCTCCAATATTATCATATGGCTCGTGTTTGTGATGGCACTTACAAGAGTCGCCCGAAAGATCGACGCGCACATAGCGAAAATCGGTCTTAATCCGGCACAGACAAACAGCAGCGTCGGTGTGAGATTCCCCGGAGGAATGACAATGGTCGTTGTAAGAAGTATCGCTTCGCTTGTCGGTAAAAATGTTGGCAGTATGAAAGGCAGTTCCGGCGGCAGTAACCGTTCGGGCGGTAACGGTAACCATAATCACGGCGGCGGTCCGGGAGGCAGTCCACGCAATAATCCCCCGTCTCCGAATAACGGCGGTAATGCTTCTTTCGGTAACGCTAACGTAAATGTATCTGTAAATAACCAAAGCAGAACGGTAAAAATGAGCGCACAACCCGGCAACATTGCAGGTAAACAAGCAAGCGGTGTCACAAATAACAGCAGATACACGAATAAGAACGGCTCCGATACGAATACCCGAGACAATTCGAGAACCGATACTTCGAGCCGTGAAGCTTCCGGCAGAAACATTGCTCCCAATCCTTTGGGCAGATCTACACCGGCAAACAAAGGCGGTAATGTAACGGTAACCCGGACACAGGTGCAGAACGCAGCAAGAAATGCAGCGTC
>CAKSHB010000101.1 GCA_934456295.1 uncultured Clostridia bacterium
AAAATTGCCAATTTTAAAAATTTTGCACAAAATTCAAACAACAAGTTTGTTACATTTTTCTTGTCCGATATTTCAACGTCGTCTGCCGTTACACATAAAAACATATTTCCGACAAAAACGACCTTTGAAATCAAGCTTTAAACCCGAAATCCAAAGGCCGTTTCTATTTACTTATTCGTATTTATTACTTTTTAACAAATACTATTTCCGTAACTGAGTTCCACAAATTTGTTGTGTTACCCTATCCGATATATTTTACATATTTTGCCTTAACTCAAACTTCCGGCTGTACGGAAAGCTCCGGAAGCTTTGATTGGTCATCTGTTACGAAGAACGCGTCATATATGGCAAGCTGCTCGCGGCGATTCCATGAGAAAGTATTTTTTCCTGCTTCCAGGATACCCTCGCCGAGCTTAATCCATACATAATTTTCGCCCTTTGCTCCCGGATGTACATCTCTCCAGTTATTTTGATTGAACTTGAAGTAAAACGAATCCTTGCCGCCATCGGTTATAATAACCTTTGCGTAAACGGCATATGTACCGTCTGCCGGAGCGTCAAAATAAAATGTGACGTCCGCTTTTTCGATTTTTGAAGGATCCTTCATTTCGCCTCTGCAGATAATATACTTACCGCCGCCGGCGCTTTCGTCCTCCGTTATTGTCACTCTGCTTGACAGCGTAGTTTCTTCAGCCTCAATCAGCGTATCAACGTTAAATACGGGTCCGGCATATGTAAGCTCATAGCTGCCCGCAGGTGCAGTAAAGTATATGATACCGCCGTCCTCCGATGCAACCTGTGTGCCCATATCCGTTCCGTTTACCTTAATGCTCCATACTCCTGCCTCAAGACCTGCAACGTTAACCTTCAGCTCAGCATTGTCGCCCGGTACCGTAAAGCTTACAGCGTCCTTTGTGCGCGCTTTGTTTTTGTTGAACATTGCAACTCTGTTAAAGATTTTTGCACCCGCAAAGCTGTCTGTTTCGATAAGCTGTGCCCGTTCAAGCGCCAAATCCTTATCGGCATCGTTTACGTACATAACGTTAAGCATGTAATCGGTTGTGCCTGTCTGTTCGGGTGAAATTTCAATTCTGCCCCAGCCCTCTTCAAGCGCACTGTCAGGTATTGCTCCTCTGAGAGCATAGTTTCTGTCGCCCATCCAGAATTCGTTATCCGTTCCGCCAATCTTTTCGATATTAGCATTTGCCGGCAGAAGTGTCTGGTTTGTGAGCATGCCGTTGTAACCGTCAACATTGTTTACTATTCTTGATACATTTCCTTCAACAGAAGGCTCCAGCTGCATATGAAGCATAAACTTCTTCGCATAGCCGGCTCTGTCTGTTGTAATCTTATCGAACACTACAAACGCCGCAGGATGACCGGTATCGTCGAGAGGCATAAACAGCATTGAACGCAGCGCCTCTTTTGTATTATCATAATATGCCTTTGCAAGGTCGCCGGCGATATACGTATACTCGGGCTGCTGATCATTCGGTCCGAACTCGTGACCGATAACCTCGCCCGTTTCATATGCGCCGTTCTTCATCCACTGCTCATATGTTGCAGGCTCAGCCAGATTGCCCGGCTTGCGCTGGTTTCCGTTAGGATCCTGCTCCGACTCAATCAGAAGCGTGTTATGCGCAATCGTGTTCTTATTATAGTTTGCGTCATGCGACGTACCGTAGCTCTCATAATATCCCGATTCACTTGCGAGAATACCCTTGTAGTAAATCTGGAAGTTACCCGCATCTCTGTGGTTATGGTTGGAACCGTTTACTTCGCTTATCTTCATGTATGCAAGGACATCGGGCGAATTCATACCCATATCCCAGCCTGTGCGTGCTATCATTGCGCCCTTCGGCGAAGGCTGATAGAACGTAAGCGGAAGCGTTGCAAGCTCTTCTTTGCCTACGGTCGGGTCATTGAGTATCAAAAATTCAACAGGCGTACGTGACCACGTACCGTAGCTAAACGAAGATGTGCTGCTTATTCTTAAAAATTCTCTCTTAAGAACGGGATCTTTATAGAAGTTTGCTGCCTGGAACAGCGGACCGTCAAT
>CAKSHB010000102.1 GCA_934456295.1 uncultured Clostridia bacterium
CTATTATAAGCTTATTGGAAACACTATTTTCCGTGGGTAGCTTGCCAAAGGAGGAGTCATAGCAGCACCCATTTGTAAGTGGGGGACAGAGGTACGCACGTCACTTAAAACAGTATCACAAAGTTCTGTATATGAACTTGATGACAAGCGGTAAGCTGAACATCTACCTTACCGAAATTGATGAGTGGGCGGAAAATATGTTTTCTCGGCTCGTAAAAGAAATGGCTGTAAGGCGAGGTGTAATCGAGCAGTTAAAGGTAGCCGACCAAATGGCTTGAGTAGGAAAAACGAATGCTATCCGCAATTCTGCTATGAAAATCATAAATGACGAGATAATATTTACAAAGTAACCGAAATCTGGGCAGAGCTTGTAAAATAAAGTGTATAAGTAAAAAAAAGCTTGTATACTTTTTTGCATTTTTGTAAGAGAGCGCTACAATAAAAGAAAGGACAAAAAAGGAATGAACGAAATGGCAAGAAAAAGAAAAGTACACCGGGCGAAAATCTCGCAAAGCAGATTATCGAGCAATACAATCCGAAAAGCGTAGCCGATATGCAAAACGCATTGAAGGACATTTTCGGACCGATGTTTGAGACAATGCTTCAGGGAGAGATGAACAGTCACCTCGGCTATGAAAGCAACGATCACGGAGCAAAATCAACAACAACCGCCGTAACGGCTACACTAACAAAAAGATTAAGACAAGCTCCAGTGAAGTTGACATCAAGGTGCCTCGTGACAGAGATTCCAGCTTTGAATCTAAGCTTGTGCCAAAGCGTCAGAAGGGTGTATCGGAAATAGAGGAGAAGGTACTGGCAATGTATGCACGCGGAATGAGCCAAAGAGATATTGCTGAAACGATTGAGGATATCTATGGCTTTGAAATCTCACACGAAACGATATCTCAAATTACGGATTGCGTTTTAGATAAGCTTAATGACTGGCAAAACAGACCACTGAAAAGGATGTACACATGGAGAACATGAAAGTAGACTTTCAATAGTATATAAAAATCCATCAAGCCTTTTCCTTTACGAGCAAATACAGATTGAAAGCAAAGAAAAACGACACTTTAATTTGCTACCAATAGATGATTACTGCACAGGCAGTCGTATAAAATCATACTATACACTTTCATGGAAAAATCAGTTAAACACATTTATCCCTAATGACACATTTCCCATTGCAAAAATCCGAATTGGATATGATTGTCAAATATTCGAAGAAAACATAAAGAGTTTTGTGACTAATCAAATAACGCTCCTTAAAGCAAAATGTGAATATAAGCATTTGCCTTTAGCAATGAAAAAAGCCAATTGTGTGTTGGACTCCAGTAATGTGAATAATACTAATATTAATACGGATACAGATTATCTGCGCACACGAGAAGGACTTGCGCGATAAAGCAGGTGATCTGTTATCTTTTATAAACACAAGGCATGGCTAATTCCCTGCCTTATTTTTATGCCTTGTTATTCGGATTCTTGTCATTACTCTCGTTCTCATTTTGCTCGGTAATTAGTTCGAGAAAATAATGAGCAAGTTTTTCTAATTCATAATTCGGAATGTTCCATTCGCCTTTTGCTGCCATAAGGCAACACGCTTATTTTGATTTTATATCTGCCTCCTTTAATTTATTTTGCTTTTGTTTTTCTGCTTGTTTTCATACTGTATGCCTCCTTTTGAAGCACACAATACGCTAATGTGTTTCAGAAGTCAAGTACTATATTTTGTACGATTTTTTGCTCACAGGCTCGCACAAATCACCTGTAAGCTGTTTTTATGTTTTCTTCGGCAAGTTACTCTATTTCAGATTGAACTCGTCAATTTTTGCTTACAGCGTTGCCTGATTTTTCATAAATTGGTTTATCATACCGCAACGCTTGAGTGAATACGCAAAAGCCTTGATTTTCTGCGAAAAACACTCCTTACTGCATACGAATTTCATATCATACGCAAAAGTATTACGATTTGAAAAGCCGACAGGCTTTGCCGGACGGCGTTTTCGGGCATTTCAATGCCCGAAAATCATACCCCTTTATCCTGCTTT
>CAKSHB010000103.1 GCA_934456295.1 uncultured Clostridia bacterium
CCAGAATGCCTTCCTTTTGATTCGGGAGAATCCAGCTGCAGCTGGTATAGGAGTGGTCGCTATACCCGCTTTCAAACACAAAGCCGGGAAAGCGTTCCCCCAGCTTCTTCGTCAGTGTAACCAGAAGCTCGTCCATGGGAAGCACAGAATAATCTGTTTCGTCACCGGAGTGAGCTGCGGAAACCTTTTCGTCTCGAATCAGCAGGAGCGCATCGGAATTGTGTACGGACAGGCAGGAGTTAAGCACGTTTGCCAGGTCCTTGCGGCTGAGCTTGGGAAGTGCGGTGCCGCCTACCTTTGCGCGTTCGATCAGCGTCTTGTAGGCCGTGCTACGGACGGGGTAGATATTTCCATCCACGTTCAGGGCAAGGCCGAGGTTGGCGGCGGTGTCTTCAATTGCTTCCTCACTGGTACCTGCGGCAAATGCTGAGGGGTGCCCATAGAGAGGTGAAGTCGGATCCAGAGGTTCCACATGAAGGTCTTTGACCTTACACCGGTGCCAGCTGGATGCCATACTCAGTGCCTGATGGTAACTGAGCATGGACGGATAGTTGTCGAAGTTTGCTTCAAAGTTGTCGTGACAGGATAACATATTGCTTTCTCCTTTCGGTTGTTTGGCGGGGACCGCCGGATATAACAAAAGCCAGTAATCCCTGGAAGAAAGGAGACTACTGGCAAGTGTTTACGATATAAAGCTGTCAGGAAATAAAAAAGCGTCATTTGCATGAAAACGCAAATGACACTTCAATGAGGACCCGGAAACTGTGTTTTGCCGCTGCAAAACTCTGATACTATGTTGATGGCATTATATCATAGCCGCCAGCATTAGTCAATTACCGGATTCCGGAAGTTTTCTTTCCAGCGGCAGGCATTGCGGATGTGGGACCTATCCTGACAATTGTATCGCAATTATACCCTTAGCGAAAGGAGGAAAGCATTTGATTTTGCTAGTAGGTGCAAAAAGAAAAGGGATGCCGCCTGTGGCAGCATCCCGGGATGAAGTGGACTTATCAGATTGAAGCAGCAGATAAAATCACTGCTCAATAAGTTTCCGAATAACGTCTCTATCGGATTCTGGTGTTTTTAGGAGTTTCATCGCATCATCAACAGAAACAGACAGGTTTTCCATGATTGCGCGAATAGCACCAATTTTTTCTTCCAGACGGCCTTCTGCGCGGCCTTCCGCGCGGCCTTCTGCACGGCCTTCTGCACGGCCTTCTGCGCGACCTTCCGCACGGCCTTCGTCCCGTTCAGCCATCACTAATTTTTCAACTTCTCTACACATGGTGGTAACTCCTTTCACATCTTCTTTGAAATACCGCACACGCTCGGCAAGGACTGGATAATGCATGTCATTTGCCTGCGTACAGGAAAAGTCATGCATCAGTTTTCCCAGAGGCGTATCATTTTTATGCTGTGCATTGACGTATATGATATGGGACCCATCGCCAAAAGGTTTTCCGGTTTCCTGAATCATGCGGTCAATGTGGTAGATGGGCAGCCCTGCCTTCAGGACATCCCGCTCTGTAATGAAAATAACATAGGTTCCCCCAAGCGCCTCATAGCGGTCACCGGGGTGGGTCAGATTTGCGTCCAGCAGGCTACTGTTGTATCTGGCACGGCGTGCGTCTGCGCCTTCATCCCGCCGCTGGATCTCAATGTTGTAGTGCTTGCCCTCCTGATCAATCGCCAGAATATCCAGGCGGACGGAGCGTCCCTGAAGATTTTTAATGCTGTATTGACCGTGGACCTCTTGAACAACGAGATCTTTGCGTTCCAGAATGATATGCAGCAGTAATTGCGCACATTCCTTATCCTCGAAGACTTTGCTCATAAAGTCATCGTCCAACAGGCGAAAGCCCTGCAGCAGACGCATGTACTTGGCATTCTGC
>CAKSHB010000104.1 GCA_934456295.1 uncultured Clostridia bacterium
CAGTTGGTGGTCTCCATGAATTTATTCTAGCATTTGCACCATAAATACCATATTTATCTGTAGTTTTTAAGAATGATCCTCCTCTATAGGTTCTATAAGTTGTTCCATGAGCTTCTTGCGCCCATTCAACTACATTTGCGGATAAATCAAATATATTTTTAGCTAAATCATCTGAATATTGACCAGAATTTGCTCTTGTACCTGTTCTATTTCCTACAATACTTGTAATAAAATTCTTAGTATTGTCATCTTTTAACATCCAGTTTAACATTGCGTCCCATTGACTTCCCCATATCATACTACTTACTACACTTTTACTATTATGATAAGGATTATATGCATTTATATTACTATCTTGATAATAATAACTTTGATACCAAGATCTATTATATATTACAGTTTTATTTTTTTGTGATTGAACAACTGCTGTTCCTGTTCCATTATTATTTAAAGTACTTGTTTCATATCTTCCTACATAAAATCCCTTGTATTTATCTACACTTTTTACCATATTAGTATATTGTTCATTCATATATTGTCCAAATTCTGTATATGAATTAAATCCAATTGCACCTGATACTTGAAAATTAGTATAAAATACAGTATCATATGTTACTCCATTAGCTTTACCAATGTCGATATTCCAAGTATAATCACTACCTCCCGTTACTAAACTAGGTTCTCTCATCGCTCCATCTTTTAGAGCTGTCAAACTTCTTTGTTTAGTTGATGTTGTTCCATTAAAATCATATAGAATACCTTCATAATATTTTGTATTTGATGATTGCTTTCTTGCAATAGCTTTTTCTGTTGATGTTTTATTATTTGTTGTTTCTACTGCAACTGGCACAGGAACCCAAACAAATTCATTTTCATTTTCATCCTGAACAACAAGTCCTTCATTCACTTTACTAGTTGAATCACCTGTTCCAACTTTAAAGCCAGCTGGTATTATCGCTGTATTCCCTTCACTATCTGTATAAGACACTGTTTTATCTTTTGAAGAATTCCCATTACTATCTGTATAATATTCAAATCCTTCTAACCCTGTAACTTTAAACTCAAAATAATCTGTAGATCTATTTATACCATCAAACAAACATGCATAAATTATCTGACCATTTGATAATCCTTTTATCGTTTCACTTGTTGTCCAGTTTTCTGTTATTGTAGAAGCACTTGAAACTACTTGATATTGTATATAATAGCCTTGATCTGAATATGTAGTGTCTTTTTGTTCTAGCAAAACAGTACCTTCTCCACTTTGACCATATTTATTTTTTAAAGATATATTATCTTTTGCAACATTTCCTAATTCTTTTGTTACTACTGTTGTAACTGCTCCATCACCTTCATTTTCTGCACCGTCTGTTGCAGTTACTTTTATACTATATGTTGTATTTTGTTTTAGTTTTGCATATGTATAATTACCTGTAGAGCTTTCTGACATTTTTGTCCATGTAGTTGAATCAGAAGGATCTGAACTTTCTTTTATATAATATGTATATTTACTTACACCAGTTTCTTTGTCTTGTGCAGTTGCTTTTACAGTAATTGTATTGGTTGTAGAACTTGTACTTATTATTGATGCTATTGGTCCTGTTTTATCACTTGTACTTCTAACATATAATTGTAATCTTGAACCAAATATTGGTCCAGAATCTGTTGCAGTTACAGTTGTTCTTGTCGCTGGAGTTCCTGTTTTAGTTTTATCATATCCTCCACCACGATACACTCTAGCTCTTGTTCCTTCCGCTTCTTGTGTCCATTCATTTGCATTCGAACCTAAATCATATATATTATTTATAATATCTGCTGAATCTTGTGCAGTATCACTT
>CAKSHB010000105.1 GCA_934456295.1 uncultured Clostridia bacterium
GTCATAAGCCGTAATTACAACGCTGCCGTTATTAATTGCGGTAAGCTTTGCGCTGCCGTCGCTGTTCTTCTCAAGCCAAGCCGATTCGCTGCTTGAACAGTTCCATTCAACGCTTGCCGAAGGCGCGTCTGCATAAAATACGCGTCCGTCAAGATCAAGTGTTCCGGCATCCTCGGTTATGCTGTCAGAGCCTGCAAATATTCTTACGGCGCTGTCGCCCGATGTATAATCCGACAGTATATAAATCTCTGCAAAAGTATCCGTTCCGGCAATCCCGCAGCGGATCTTTGCACTTCCCTCTTTCATAGATGTAACCGTTGCTGTTCCGTCTCCGTTGTCTGAAAGGCTGACTGTGTCCGCGCCTGAAACAATACTGAAAGAAAGTTTCGGTTTCGACGTGTCGCCGTACTTTACATACTCGCCCGTAACAAGCGCGCTTTTTCCGGCAGCCGTGAGCAGACTTATATCTTCATTCATATAGACATGAGCATCTTCATCGTAAACAGCATAAAGCGTAATATCTTCATGCAAAAGCGGAACGGTTTCATCGGCGGTTTTGTCGTTTTCCACCGACCAGCCGATTCTGTAAAGCGCCTTGTCCTCATCAGTTAAAACCGGTTTAAAGCTTTCTTCGTCAAAATAATCGTATTCCTCGCGTATAAGACTTCCGTCGGTATCACAATAAGTGATTTTATAAGACGGTATTATGGATAAATCGTCAAAATATGCCTCTTCATGGAGATTTTCCGTATCATCTGTAGCTCTTGCCCACTGTATAATGAATTTTTCTATATCCGAAGTGTCAAGCACACCGTTATTGTCATGCAGTTTTCCGAAGTTTTTCAGAATATAGGAATGTTCCTTCCATGAAGCTTCGTTTGGCGTAAAACTGCCTACATAGGCTACAACCTGCCACCCCGCTCCGCCGTTTTTCATAATCCAACAAGCAGGGTCGTTAGTGTATACGCCATCTGCGCGTTTATATGATTTGAAAGAAAACTTATATGCACGTTCTTTCGGGTATTTGAGCAAAGAATTGCTGAAAGAAACCCACATATATTTACCTCTCGGTCTGGACACGAGAACGCTGTTGTTATCATCACCGCTCACAGGACTTTTTGTGAGATCACAGCCGGCTTCGATGGCTATTCCTTCGGGAAAAGTCATGCTGTCGCATGTCCACGCCGAGGTGTTTCCGGTAAGAATATTGTAACCCGGAACTACTTTTTCTTCTGCAGCGGCTGTTACGGAATTACCGAAAAGCGGCAATACGGACAACGCCAGGCATGCAAAAGCGCCGATAAAACGTTTTTTCATGAAAAACACGCTCCTTTAAAAATACTGTTTGATGTTTTATATAAAATCCGGGTTGCATATCATTGTTTTTTGATGATAATACCCACAAATCCATATATATTTTATCACGCCATACGTCAAAATCAACAAAAGATATTAACAAAAAATGTGTCAATATTAACCCGGCATTTACGGCGTGAAACATGGTCTTGCAATTTGCATTGCCGCACATTCATTGAATATGCACACATAGGCTATACAACGCAAGCGCCGTATATTGAAACTGCCTTTGCAATATTGACCGCAAAGGCAAATGTTTTCCGTTTCAAACCTGCAAAACGGTAATTGTATGTACCACATTGTACGTCTGTCCCCTGTCCAGTTTAATTATGCCTTCTTTTTTTGTAATATCATAATCCGAACCGACAATATCCTGTATTCCGTCCCATGGTTCAAGACATATATAC
>CAKSHB010000106.1 GCA_934456295.1 uncultured Clostridia bacterium
GCTTGCGGAAAATGCAAGCGGCAGCTGTTTTTTTGTGTTATCGAATGTCAGAGAGCGTGTCTGAAAGCTTTGTAAAGAGAGCGGTATGCTTATTTCTGATGCGTTCAAAGATTTTATCTGCCTCATCCTCATTATAAATATGCGAGGTTGCATTGCGGTCGTTTAAAATCCCGATCCAGCCGTCCCCGTCGTCCACGAGATTTGCGGCAAAGGCTGCTTTCATAACGGACTTGGGTGTGTTGATTTCAGCAATACCCTCGTCAATTAAGTATTCTCTTACTGTTTTCCATGCAAGCTCGGCGGTAAATTCAAACCGCTGAATCACGCCGTCGCGAACCGATAAAAGAGCGGTTTTATCAAAATCCGAAACAGCCTCTTCCAAAGTGGCAAGCGCATTTTTGAAGTTATTAAACTTTGTTTGAAATTTATCCATCAGAACAATTCCGTCCTTTCGTATGTTCTTTATCGGCTCGTCATCGCCGCCAAGGCTTTCAAGAAATACCGCGTCAATTTTACAGAGCGTGTCAAAGTCCTCTAATTCATTCAGAATTTTATTATCATCCGACATATCAGGCAGAATGAAAGCAATGTCATAATCGCTTTTTCGCGTACTGTCACCGCGGGCGCGTGAACCGAACAGAATGGCTTTTCCCGCGCCGTATTGGTTTGCAACAGCTATAATCTTTTTTAAAACCGCGTCCATACATTGAACAGAACCAGTAAAAACGGACAATAGAAAAAAAGAGCCTCCTATGGTATAATGAAAATAAAACCATAGGAGGTATTTTTATGCCAAGAAGTTATCGTCATATACAAGAATACGAAAAAGAAATTATAGAATTAAAGCATAACGGCTATACAGGTAGAGAAATATGTGAGAAATTTGGATTTAGCAAAAAACAATATGAAAATTTCATTACCAGATATAATAAAAAGCAACATAAAATAGCTGCCGGAATAGCTTTAAGGCGAAAAGGTCGTCCGCCCAAAGACTATGTTGTCAGAGACCACGACAGAGTTGCCGAACTCAAATACATCCTCGCTCGAAAAGATGCGAAGATTAAGTCGTTGGAAATGGAAAATGAACTGATGAGGGATTTTCTCTCGCTCACAGAAAGGAAGTGAGGGCAAGTGTAAAATATATGGTTATCTACCGTCATAAAAAAGTATTCAGTTAGTGAAATGTGTAGATTTTTTAAGGTCTCACGAAGCGGGTACTATGGGTATGTCACCTGTATGAACATACCTGCAAAAGATCTGAATTTAGCAAATAAAATTCAAGAATGTCAAGAAAAATGTGGTAAGACTTATGGCTATCGCAGAGTACATATATGGCTTGAACGACAAGGGGTGCATCACAATCCTAAAACAATACTTCGTGTAATGCAGAAATACAACTTGCTATCTGTTGTCAGAAGGAAGAAATATCGTAATTATGGGGAATATTTGCACCGTTATCCTAATTTGTTAAACAGAGATTTTAAGGCAGAAAGACCAAACCAAAAATGTGTTACGGATATTTCGTATATCAAAACTAATCAAGGGACTTTGTACTTGTCTATTATTAGAGATTTGTTTGACAATAGCATCGTTGCTTACAAAACCGGAACAGAGCAAAACATAAATCTGGTGCTGCAAACAATTAGAGAAGCACAGAAAAAGGAAAAAGTCACCGCAGAGGTGCAACTCCACAGTGACCAAGGCTTTCAATATACATCACAAGCATATTACCGCCTAACTAAATCATACAA
>CAKSHB010000107.1 GCA_934456295.1 uncultured Clostridia bacterium
CACAACCGGAATACCTGTGCCGAACAAAGCGAGTAAAGTTAAAATGTTGTTTAATGTCAAAAATGAGAGAACAATATCCGGCTTTTCTTTCAAAATGACAGATCTTAATTTGGAAACTGCTTTTAATTTGTTGCTGTACTCAATACCGTTAACAAACTTTACTTTGTCCGAAATATTGTATGCCGGAGCATCTCTGTGACCTATTGCAATATATGTTACGTCGCATTCATCAGAAAAAAAGTTTACAAGGTTTGTCATCACCCTTTCTGCGCCTCCGAAAACCAAAGCGCCGATAATACACACTATTTTCATCAGTTTATTATCCCTTCATAAAAATCTATTTTCTTTTAATTATTGTCCATGGGTTGACTTCAGATTTTGAAGGCAGATTAAGCATATGACCTAATTTATAATCATATTCTCGCGGTTCAAACCATCCGTATCCGCCACCATGAAAAAAAGTCATTTCTCCAAAATACACTTTTCCGTTGACCTCATAGAAATCAACACGAACAAAGGGAAAATCTTTGGATAAAATCCTGGCATATTCCTTCATTTTTTCAAAATTTACAGGCATTGGATGATCAATTCCGCTCGGTTCATACATCCAGCGAAAGTCTGTTTGTCTTTTCCAATTCATATCATAAAAATCAGATTTTGCGTGGTGCTTTCTGTCGCTTACAAAAAATATATATTGCGGTTCTCCGTTAAAACAGAAAAATTTATAGTCATAAATTTCATCAACATTATTGTCTTCTAACAGTGTTTCGCAAACAATTACAGGGTTATCATTATGATAACACCATTCAAAAGCACTCCAGACATAATCTGTTTTAAGCCAGTGATCTAAGCGTTTGCAGGCATCCTTTATGTTGAGATTATTTTTATCATTGCATATAATTGTATGCCCCGAATCATGAGAAGGCTTTAATACAAACTTGTCAGGCAATTTTTCAAAATCAATTTCTTCTGCCGTTTTAAAAACTCCGATCTGCGGAATCAACAAATCCTCCAATCCCTTGTTTTTAACATAATCGCGCACCCTGTTTTTATCGCAGCATTCAGCTATATTTTCATCGTAATAATAGAGCTTTAACCAATTCAGTTTTTCATTAAATGACTGCGGATTTTCAAAATCCGGGGTGTAATGAAGCCACTTTTCAAACTTTTTGGTAAGCTCATTTCTGACAGCATCTGCCCCGCCTTCAGCAATCATTTCATTTCTTTTAAAATTCCACTTCAGATATATGTTTCTTGCGCGGTCATATAACCTTTTATTCTGTGACAAAAAGTGTTTTATGCTCATTTTTTCCGCTCCTACCATTCTTTTTTTACTTAATATCTCTCAGCTTTTTGTAGAAAGAAGTTCGCTTCTTCATAAGGACGCTGTTTTTAAACTTCAATGCTGTTTCAAGGTTTTCTCTGCTTAGTCTGGTCATTTCGTCGGGCTTGTTTATGAGATCAATTATTTTGTCCGCATATCCGTTCGGATCGTCAAAAGGAATTAAACACTCTTTGTTCAGAATTTCCGGAATTCCGCAAACGGGGGAGGATAGTACCGGCATGCCTTCTGCCATGGCTTCCAGCACACATCTCGGAAGTCCTTCAGCCATTGTCGGAAACACAAACAAATCACACCGTTTTAATTCCTGCCTTACGGCGGCGCCGTTCGGAAACTTTCCGAGAAATCTGACGTGCTCCTCAATTCCAAGC
>CAKSHB010000108.1 GCA_934456295.1 uncultured Clostridia bacterium
CGGCATCTATAAGTATGAGCACAACGTCGCATCTGTCTACTGCCGCAAGCGAACGCACCACGCTGTAGCGTTCGATACTTTCATCGATTTTGCCGCGTTTTCTCATGCCGGCGGTATCTATAAAAATATATTTCTGACCGTCCTTTTCATACGGGGTATCTATAGCATCTCTTGTAGTTCCGGCAACATCGCTTACGATAACTCTGTTTTCACCGAGAATTTTATTTATAAGAGATGATTTACCGACATTCGGTTTTCCTATGACTGCAACCTTGATTGCGTCATCATCCTCATCTTCTTCGTCATTAAAATCAACATAGCTGTAGAGCTTATCAAGCAAATCTCCCGTTCCCAAACCGTGAACCGATGAAACTGCAAGCGGTTCGTCAAGTCCGAGGTTGTAAAACTCATAAAATCCCACGGGAACTTCGCCTACATTGTCCACCTTGTTGCACACAAGCACAATGGGCTTGCCTGATTTTACAAGCATTGAAGCGACGTCCTTATCTGCCGAGGTAAGTCCTGTTTTTACATCAACCATAAATATTATCGCGTCCGCCATATCTATGGCAATCTGAGCCTGAGTCCTCATCTGTTCGGGGATAATATCAGATGTTTTCAGCTCGATACCGCCCGTATCTATAAGAATAAACTTTTTGCCGAGCCACTCTCCCTCGGCATATATTCTGTCCCTTGTAACTCCCGGCGTATCCTCTACAATTGATATTCTCTCGCCTATAAGTTTGTTAAAAAGCGTTGATTTACCGACATTCGGTCTGCCGACAATGGCAAAGGTAGGTTTTTTCATAATTACCTCCGTTTTGTTTTTTATTGCTAATTCTAATAAAGAACGGATTTAACAAAATCTTCTCCGGTATTATCGCATATAATCACCTTAACACCGAGTGCTTTTTCCAATTCTTCCTTTGTGGTATCGTCCAGCATAATATCGCAGTCCGACTTAAACATACTCTGCGACAGCAAAAGATATTCGCCGAGCGGTTTGCCCTTTAGCTGATCTATAATATCGCAGCCGCACACAAGGCCTGTAACGGTTATTCTGCCGCCAAAAAAATTATTTTTTATTTTATATACTTCAACATCCGTGTTTTTATTTAACGAATGTATTTTATCCGTAAAGCTTTTTATATAATCATATGCAATCTCGCCTGTCGCAACAGACTTTTTTGCAGGAATTTTATCGGTCGGAATATCTTTTAGCGCAAGCATGATTTCATGTTCAAGGGTTTTCATAAGCCCTACGCCGTTTTCAATCTGCGGAAAGTCCTCGTATGCCTCATAGTCCGGCAAGTCAACCCCTGCTTTGATATAAAATTCGTCCGCAAGATATACAAGTCTTGTTCCGATTTCATTCAAAAATCTTTTCTGATGATTTTCGACCTGATGTATAACCTTTCTGCAATCCTCCGCCTCAAAACCTTCAAGCGGATACAGTCCTTCGCGGTATGCCGTAAGCCCGACGGGAACTGCTGAAATACTCTGAACCTGCGGATAGAGCGCTTTCAAATCCCAAATGGTTTTGTCAAGATATGCTCCGTCGTTTATATCCTTGCAAAGAACAATCTGTGCATTCATAAATATGCCGCTGCCGGCAAATCTTTTCATGATGCCGAGCAGCTTTCCGGCAAAGCGGTTATTAAGCATTTTACATCTGAGCTCCGGGTCCGTCACATGAACGGAAACAT
>CAKSHB010000109.1 GCA_934456295.1 uncultured Clostridia bacterium
CCGCCTGCCGCCGATACTGTCAGCGATATCTTCTGTACGGGTTTATCGGGCTGCGAACCGTCCTTCGCCGTTTCAATTTCAAGTCCGCAAGCGCCAATCTCCACTGCATTTCTGCTGCTTACCGCAACATTGTCTATCTTAAAGTCTGCCGCATCTGTTGCTTTTACGTATATTGCGTTTATTAAATCATCTGCGTCTTCTTTCGTTGCCGTAAAGCTCAAGGTGATTGTTTGATTCGTATCGGCAGAAATCGAATAATTTGCGCTGTACGCTGTTTTGCCCTCCGCATTTACAGCGCCTATCACAAATTCTCCTGCCGCATTGCTTGTCACATCAAGGCTTACGCTGTATTCTTCGCCCGCGCTAACCGCAGCTCCGCCGCCTCCGAACACATTCAAAAGCTTAATTCCCTGACCTGCCGCAGCTCCGCTTACATTAAGCTCGCCGCCGCTTATTGCGGCATTGCCCTCATATCCGCCGAACGCTGCATAGTCAATGCCTTTTACAAACGGCACGCTGTTTTCAAAATCATAGCTTAAATATTCAAAACCGCCGGCATCTTCACAGGTTATTGCAAATATGTATTCGTTAGGCGCATGAGCTTTAACATAATCTGTAACATCAACATAATGTGTTTCCGCTCTGTCTGCCGTAAATGATGCAAGTGCAACTCCGCCGTATGCATTATTCACTTTTTCATCTTCGGAATATCCCGGAGCGCTCATATACGTCAGCTTTTCCGGATATTCGCCCGTAAGCGCCCAAACATAAACCTTTTGTCCGCTGCCTTTTGCTATATCGACCGCAAGTGTTGCTTTCTGTGTTTTCTCATATGCGCCGCCGTCAAAGCGGATAAATGCTTTTCTTATAAATCTTGCCTCACTGTCTGCCGCGGAACCATATACATAAAGCGTGTTTTTGTTTGTTTCGCCTGCCGACACGCTTGCCGCCTCTTTTGCTGTAAGCGCCGTGCCTGCCCCCGGTATAACCTCTGTGGAATATATGTCGTCTATATATATTTCCGTTGTGTTTATAAACCGGTTATACTGGTTATCCTTTCCGTCAGGATCTTTGCCGTCAACCTTTTCGATGACCTGACCGAAGCTCGGATTAAAATACAAACAGTTAAGGTTTTTATCAACCATTTCTCTGTCTACTGTAAATGAATATGTATACTTTTTCCAAACGTTTGCCTCATCTACGTTCAGCTTTGCAGCTGTTTTTGCATACACATTCGAGTTAACGTCTTTGCCGCCGACCGTATATGTATTTTTATTGCTTGTTTCGCCTATGATACCTGTATTAATAAATCCGACGCGATCGGCTTTAATCATAAGACTTACCTTATATTCCATACCAATCTTATCCTCAGTTAAGGTATCTGTAATATTTTTAAATCTGAAACGGTTATACGGTGAATGTGACAAAAGCTTAGCGCTCTTAGAACCGTTTACGGTGGTATTCTCTGTTGTTGATATGGTACGTGTGTCTATGCATGTTTTACTTTTTCCTCCAAAAGAATTTATCCAGCAGGTACCTGCAGCGCTGTCAACATATCTGTACTCCAAAGCATTTGCATCAATATACGTCCCTATCAGGTCATTAGTGGTTGCATTTTCAAAATCCTGCGAATATGTATAAGGAGTTTTTGTTTCCTGCTGTGCATCCGGCTCGGTTACCAAAATATCG
>CAKSHB010000110.1 GCA_934456295.1 uncultured Clostridia bacterium
TTTCATAGCTGTCAAATGCTTTTTCTATAATTCTGCCGTTTGACTTTTTTCCGGAATCCTTTAATTTTCTGTACATAAAGGTTATGCTGTCGCGCTTTGCCTTACATTCGCCTATTGTATCGGAATATTTTTTTTCAAGTTTTGCAATGTTTTCTACCTGATAGAGCCACTGTCCGTCGTAGACTTTGTTGTATTCCTCTGCAAGCATATCAATACTTTCCATGCTGTATTCTATATTTTGAGAATACGCTCTGAGCGTTTCGTCATATTCATTTCTTTTGTTTATACTGTATAATGTAATTACTACTGCCAAAATACACACCGTTATAGCCGAAAGTATGCATATATATGCCGTTTTATGCTTCAAAAAGGCGGTTTTGAGTTTAGAAGATTTGTTTTTGTTGTCTTCTTTAAAAAATTCAAAATCATCGTCTCTTACGTTTTTTAAGTCGCATCCGCACTTCGGACATACGGTTTCGTCTGTATTAAGTTTTACAAAACATTCCGGGCATCTTTGGTGCTTATCGTCAATTTTTGCTTTGCAGAACGGGCATGTTTTTGCGTCGTCCGGAACAGTAAGATTACAGTTTAAGCATCTCATTGCTGTTTTCCCCCAAAAAAAAAATAAATTACAAAAGAGGCTCTTTGGTGCCGTCATCAAATCTTTCCAAAAATGAATGTGCCGTATTATGCGTTTTGTATCCCGGCAGGGTATCCAGGCAGACATTGTGTATGCTGTTTAAAAGATTGTTTTCAATATTCGGATTTATCTTTTTTAAGCTTCTTATTATCTCTTTTGTTTCTTTTCGTTTTGATGTGCTGTGTTCTTCGTCATTTTTAATGTTTTCGGTAAAACGGCAGGCACATTGTATAAACTCCAGTCCGTTGTACTTCATCCAGGAGATTATGCTTTCCTCCGTTACGCAGTAGAGCGGAC
Organism: uncultured Clostridia bacterium; assembly: GCA_934456295.1. Classification (GTDB taxonomy): domain Bacteria; phylum Bacillota; class Clostridia; order UBA1381; family UMGS1253; genus Aphodoplasma. The sequence goes on from CAKSHB010000110.1 coordinate 938, forward strand.
GGATTAGTTCCATGCCCTCAAAATTTGTGCTTTTCAGCCTCGGAAGCATTCCCTGGAGCTGTGCGCCGTACATCATGCTCATCAGAGTTGTTTCGATTACATCATTGAGGTGATGGCCGAGGGCGATTTTGTTGCAGCCGAGTTCCTTCGCCTTTGCATACAGATGCCCGCGCCTCATTCTGGCACAGAGATAGCAAGGCGACTTTTCGACAGAATTTGCAACGTCAAAAATGTCTGTTTCAAATATTGTTACGGGTATATTCATTATTCGGGCGTTATACTCGATTTTTTGGCGGTTGGCAGGATTATATCCCGGGTCCATAACAAGGTATCTGACATTAAACGGTACGGGACTTATGCGTTGAAGGTGCTTAATGAGCACCGCAAGCAGCATCGAATCCTTACCGCCCGAAATGCATACGGCTATCGAGTCGCCCGCCTGAATCAGCCTGTATCTTTTTACTGCGGCAATGAACGGATTCCATATCTGTTTTCTGTATTTTTTTATTAAGCTTCTTTCTATAAGCTGATGTTTTTCAAGTTCTCTCGGCATAATACATTCTCATTTCTTTTCAGCAAATAGTGCCGCCGCCGATAACCGAGTCGCCGTCATATAATACGACAGCCTGGCCCTTTGCAATCGCGCGCTGCGGTTCGTCAAAAACAATGCGGACAGTACCGCTTTCTTTTACGGTTATCTCTGCCCATTGCTCAGTCTGGTTA
>CAKSHB010000111.1 GCA_934456295.1 uncultured Clostridia bacterium
ATTATGGACTGGTTAACTCTTTACTTAATTTGTTAGGTGGATCTTCTGTTGCTTGGACAGGAAGTGCTCAACATGTTCCTTATTGGGCTGGAATTTTTGTTATTACAGTTTATGCAATATGGAATGGACTTGCATTTAAGATTTTAGTTTTCTTAAGCGGAATTCAAGGTATTGATAAACAATATTATCAAGCTGCACAAGTTGACGCTACTCCTAAATGGAGAGTATTTACTAAAATTACCGTTCCATTATTATCACCAATGATTTTATATATTACTATTACTTCTTTAATGGGTGCATTTAAGTCATACTCATCAATTGTTTCTTTGTTTGGTGAAAGTATGGGTAATGGCCAAGATCGTACATTTATTACCGCGGTTGGTTATATTTATAAATACTTTGGAAAAGTTACTAGTGCAACAGCTGGTGCTACTTTACTTTCAAAAGCAGCAGCGGCAGCATTAATCTTATTTGTCTTCATTATGATTATTACATTTGTTCAAATGTGGGCAAATAAAAAGAAAGTTCATTATTAGGAGGTTAATATGTTACAAGAAAAAGACAATATTAAAAATCCTGAAATAATAGAAGAAAAAATTATTGAAAATACTGAAAAAGAAGCAGTTGCTGAAGTATTAACAACAGGAATAGAAGAAAATAAAAAACAAAAAAAGAATAAATATAGTGAACAACATTCTGAATTATATTTTGAAAGTGAAGCACAAGCAAAAAGATATGAAATTAAAAGAAGATTTAAATTATTCTTTATATATTTCTTCTTAGGTGTCGCAGCTTTATTTACTTTAATTCCTTTTTATTGGATGATTATTACTTCATTCAAGAGTACTGAAGAATTAACAAGAATTCCTGTTACATTTATTGCAACAACTCCTTTCCATGCAAAAAATATTTCTGAAGTTTTTGCTAATTACATATCAGTATTCAGTGTAACTGGAAGAAATGGTGACATTCTTTTATTAAGATATATTGGTAATACATTATTAGTTGCAACTTTGTCAACTTTATTGTCTACATCAACAACAATCTTAGCAGCATTTGCTTTCTCTAGACTTGAATTTAAAGGTAGAGAATTCTTATTCTCATTATTGCTTGCTACTATGATGGTTCCTGGTGAAATGATGATTATGACAAACTTTACTACGATTGCTAACTGGGGATTACTTGACACTTATGTAGCTTTGATTTTACCTTTTGGAGCATCTGTATTCTATACATTCTTCTTAAGACAAAACTTTAAACAAATTCCAAATGAATTATATTATGCAGCTAAAGTTGATGGAAATTCTGATTTTAGATATTTATTTAGAGTTATGATTCCTATTGCTAGACCTGCAATTATTACTGTTTTAATTTTATCAATGATTGGTAGTTGGAACGCATATATTTGGCCAAGAACAGTTTCACAAGGAGAAGAATTAAAATTAATTACTGATGGTTTAATGTCAATGTTCTCTAGTGAATCTGGCGGTGATACATCTAATTTAAGAATGGCTGCTACAACTGTAGTAAGTATTCCATTACTTCTTGCATTTGCGTGCTTTAAGAAGTATATTATGCGAGGTGTTTCTCGTTCTGGTATAAAAGGCTAGTATTTATTTACTAAATCGTGATAGTCGACGCTTAATAGACTAAGGA
>CAKSHB010000112.1 GCA_934456295.1 uncultured Clostridia bacterium
GCTTAGTGTTCTGTCGGACTGTCGGACGCTGCGGAGTATCTTTACGGCAAAAAACAGATTTCAAATCTGCGGAGGAAGCGAAAAAATTTTTTAAATACAAAAAAGAGAATTTTGAGTAAATACAAAAGGCATGCTGCCCGGTATGGCAGCATATTTTTTTTGATAATATGTATTTATGTTGTATAAGCATTAATTCATGTTGCTTTTTGACAATAAATCAATGTAAAATCTATAAAATATATTGCAAAATCACAATAAAAGTGATAAAATCATGACAGTGTAATTACATAATTGGATTAGGAGGAATGATTAATGAAGAAAACATTGTGTATTGCATTGTCATTTGCGATAGCAATAGGCTGTTTTACCGGATGCAGTTCAAAGCGTGCGGGCAAAGGCAAAGACAATCAGACGGTTTACAAGATGGACACCATTCTTAATAAACCGGGCGAATTTCCTATTGTAAAAGAGGAATACAAGGACACAACGATTACAATCGGTATAGCACAGAGCACACTTATTACCGATTACAAAGACAACACCTTTACAAAGGCTCTTGAAGAAAAACTCGGCTGCAACATTGAATTTCAGCTTCTTCCGTCATCGGATACGGCGCAGAAGGTTGAGCTTATGATTGCTGCCGGCGGTCAGGATTTGCCCGATATTCTGATGATGCCCTTTGAGGACGGCCAGCTTGCGGCATACGGCAGAAACGGAACAATAATAGACTTAAAGCAGTATTACGATAACAGCGCATATTACCTTAACAAGATGTTTGATGCCGAAAAAGAAAAATACGATGACGACATTAAAAGGCTTATAACATTGTCGGACGGCTCAATGTATTATGTGCCGAAGTACAATAAGATTTTGCAGAACGAATATGCGGCAAAATGCTGGATTTATCAGCCGTGGCTTGATAAACTCGGTCTTGAAAAACCGAATACTTTAAGCGAATTTAAAGATATGCTCAAAGCATTCAAAGAGAAGGATCCAAACGGAAACGGCAAAGCAGACGAAATCCCGTTAGCAGGATACAAAGATGATATGCTTACCGATTTTGTAATGGCAAGCTTTTTGCCGATACAGAGGTACAGGGATTATATGTATCTCGATGGCAAGGGTAAGGTACATGCGGGCTTCATGGAAAAGGAATGGAAGGAAGGTCTTAAATATCTCAACAGCCTTTATGAAGAAGGACTGCTTTCGGATACCAAGTTTACACAGGACAAAAATCAGCTTACACAGCTTAAATCCGCTACACCGACGCTTGTAGGAGCATTTGTGGATTTCTCACCGGTGCATACCGGAAATGTAAAAGAAAGAACGATGGAATATACATATCTTGAGCCGCTTAAAAACGGTAAAAACGGCGTAAGACGTGCGGCTACGTTTACATCCGACCCGTACTGCGGAATGGTTGTTACCAAAAACTGCAAGCATCCCGAGCTTGCGTTTAGACTCGGCGACCTTATGTGCAGCGAGGAAATCACAATTTCAAACCGCTGGGGCGAAAAGGACGTTGACTGGAAAAAGGCTGACGGGGACGCATATTCGCTGTTTAAGGATGAAGGATATGCCCCGACAATCGAGGTTATAAACAACGTATGGGCAGT
>CAKSHB010000113.1 GCA_934456295.1 uncultured Clostridia bacterium
GGTTCAAATATAGGTACCGTAAAACCCGTCACGCCGATATCGACTGCGGACTCAACAAAACAGCCTGTAAGTTTTACCGATATCGACGGTGTTGAATGGGCAAAGGACGCCATAAAGGAACTTGCCGAAAAGGATATTATATCCGGTGCGGACAGCGAGCATTTTCTCCCGTATTCGGATATTAAGCGTGAAGAGCTTGTTAAAATAATCGCCGGAGTTTTTGCCCTTGACGCCGGGGGAAGCGTTCCGTTTGAGGACGTAAAAGATGACGATTGGTTTTATGCACCGGTAAGTGCCGCATATAACAGCGGTGTGGTAAGCGGCATCAGCAAAAACCTGTTTGGTTCAAACACACCGGTAACAAGGCAGGATATGTGTGTTATGATTTACAATGCCCTCAGTGCAAAGAATATTTCGCTTGCGAAGAGGTATACTCAAAAAACCTTTGCGGACAACGGCGATATTTCTCCTTATGCGGCGGAAGCCGTTGCGGTTTTGCAGACTGCGGGAATTGTAAGCGGAAACGAAAAAGGCGAGTTCAAGCCTTTTGGCAATGCAACGAGAGCCGAGGCTGCGGTTATGCTTTACCGCATTTTTAAGCTGACGGCTTTGACGGAAAATAACTAACTTTGCGAAAGGGGAGAAGTGCAATGACTTTTAAAAGAAATTTTGGAAAACTTGCCGTATGCATTATTTCAATCATTTGCATACTTGCAGTTGAATTTTCTTCGCTGGCCGTTAATGCGACAGAGCAAACCGTTACGGGAGAAATGCAGAACGAAGCGGACTTAGAGTGCATAGGACTTTTGTCTGCGCTTAACGTAATAAAGCCGTACGATGACGGTACATACGGACTCGACGCATCGGTAAGCAGAGCGGAGCTGGCGGTTTTGACAGTCCGTATGCTCGGTATGAGCGAAGACGAGCTGACGGAAAATACATATTTTTCTGATTTGCCCAACAATCACTGGGCGGCATCAAGCGTCGAGAAACTCATTAATCTTGCAATAGTGTCACCAAGCGGCGAATACCGCCCCGATGATAACGCAGCATTAAATGAAGTTTGCAAAATACTTGTTTGCGCGGCAGGCTACCGCCAGGAGGCTGAGGCAAGAGGGGGCTATCCCGGCGGATATATCGAAACGGCAAAGAAAATAAAACTTTTCGGCGGCATAGCCGACAGAGACTTCGCCGCCGTAAACAAAAAATGCGTATACACTATGATGTTTAACGCTATGAAAGCCGACTTCCCCGATGTGGCATCTATTGGCGAGGAAAGCATCAAGTATGAGAAAAACGGCGACAATATGCTCTCCGTATACTTTGATGTTTACGATATTGAGGACAGAGTAAACGGTGTTTGGGGAATAAGCCTTGATGCAAAATCCGCACCCGATAAGGGAGATATACGAATCGGCGATACATTGATAAGTACAGGCGATGTGAGAAATACCGACGAATATCTCGGACACAGCGTAATCTGTTACTACAAGGATAACGGTTCAAATTCAAAGGACAAATACAGCCTTGTTTATATTCAAAACGATGATGAAAGCATAAAAATCTTTTCCGATGATTTTATAGGGTTTGACAACTATAACATCAAATACAGAGA
>CAKSHB010000114.1 GCA_934456295.1 uncultured Clostridia bacterium
AACAAGGACACAACACTGCACGGATTTTGAGGCTTAAAACGAACCTTATCCTCTTCCAGCAAGTCTAAAACTTTTTCTTCAAAAATTGCTTTTACCTGATTTTTTATATCAATCTGATATTTATATAACAGTTCGTCAAAACTTTTAAAGCTTACTGTACCGTCATATTCGTTAAGGGTCTCGTCTTGCAGTAGTTTTAATGCGTCAAACGGAACATATCCGAAATTTGTTTTTCCCGGTATCTGAATTTCCCAACAGCCGTCGTTTGCAAAACGTCGTGCCTCCTCTTTCGGATACCCCATCTGTTCGAGTGATTCCAGTATCCGATCCTCATCATAAACGGCAACGATACCGCCGCCGAAGCGTATCACTTCCGCAACTCGTCCGATAAAATTATCATCGGTATTTTTATTGATTCTGACGGTTATGGGAAAGTCGCCGATTCCCGTTTCTTCAACGATATCCAGCACCAGCATAGTTACCTCGTTGGTAACATCTTTTCCGTTTTCATCGATTCCCGATAACACAATGTTCTGATAATGCTGCGCATCTCCGCTAATCCGAAGCTTACCGTCAATCCATTCACAGCCTTTTATAAAGAAATGCGCAAGTATTTCACGAGCCTCATCAAGCGTTATTGCGCCCGATTTTAAATCATTTTTCAGATATTTTCCAAGCAGAACATCAAGTCTGCCTATTCCCGGCCATACTCCCGTCAAGCGCATAAACGCAAAGCAGAACCAAACGCTTTGCACTGCTTCGTAAAAATTTCTTGCCGGCTTAAACGGTACTTGTTTGAGATTCTCGATTATCCTTTCATAACCCGAACGGTTTGAAAGCGCATCCAAATATCGTTTATGCCAGATTTCCATGCAATCAATACAGTGCAGACAGCTTTTGATAAATTCTTTCTTTTTGATATCGGTATGTGCCGCAAGACTTTTTTCTGCCTTTTGACGCACTCCGTCCATGCCGATTTCAAGCACTTCAAAAAAATCCGCGGTAAGATGACTTGTGCCCGTCAAACAGTCTCTCGGTACATCATCATGCATTGCAGGAAACATATGGTGCTTTGCATCCGATAAAGTCGCCGCTCCGCTTATCCGTTCTCCGTCGCAAATGCGTATCGGCGCTTTGGTGACAATCTCATACATTCCGAGATCATATCTCTCAAGCGGTGAAACTTCCGCATAGTTCTTTATGTGATTTACATCTATATACGGGGTTTTGTCTGTATCAAGACCGTACTTATGATTCAGTGACTCATAGGCAAATTGCCGTGTTTTTTCGCTCAGCCGTATCGGTCTTTTATGTTTGGAAGATGTATAAAACTCCATATTGCAACCTCTCACACATTTGTATCTTATCAAAATGATAGCATTATTCCCGCAATAATTCTATTGACAATACTTCTTTTTTTATGTATAATCCTATCAAAAGGGTGATGTCATGAAAATTGAAAACATTGAAAATATAGATATAAAAAGCAATTATTACTTTTGCGGCGTATCACATAATCTGGACGGCGTTGTTCATACAAAGCAGGTAAATTCATTGTCGATAGTCC
>CAKSHB010000115.1 GCA_934456295.1 uncultured Clostridia bacterium
TTTGCAAACAGCTTTATATAATTATCGACTTGGCTCACGGTGATATCTTTAATATACTTGCTGCCGAAATACTCCGTTGCCCGCTCCAAGCACGCTGCATATCTCTTGATTGTAGCGGCTGAGGCGTATTCTCTATGCTCTGTGTCCCATTCATCGGCAACCTCGGCAAAAGTTTTTCCGTTATCCTGTTTCTCCCGGTACGTTCGGATTTTATTTAATATTTCCTTTTCGGTTTTTCCGTAGAAAGCAACTTGTTTACCGTCTATAGTTATTTTTTTGCAGTATCTGCCGTCTTTTCTTTTCGTAAGTTTCACAGGTTAACGCTCCTTCACACTGCGGATATCTGCTGTGTGCGTCACAGGCACGGCAGTGTTCATGCTGATTTTACGGGTTTCCGCAATTTCACCGGCAATTTTTGCTTTTAGGTCTATTTCGTCCCATTCATCGGGCGAAACAGAAGTAATATTCTTTTTTATGTCATTCCAATTACTCATTATCGTTACCGTTTCTGTTACCTTAAGTGTAAACGCTCCATAAGTGCAGTTCTTAAAACTTCCGAAAAATTAAAGCCTGCTCTTTCGCCCATAACATTAAGGTAATTAGGAATCGTGCAATTTCTTTTTACCATTTTATTATCCTCAAGCCTTCTGTAGTAATCGAAATCAACATCTACAAACGTTCCCACGGCATTTTTTCCGGTTTCGGGCAATTCATACGACGGAGCAGGTATTGTTTTTCCTATGTCCTCCAGTGATATACCCGACAAACCAATAGCCTCTCTTGCCATTTCGATACAGTTTTCGATATCTGTGCCCTGAGTTTTTATATCAAAATCAGGAATGTCAACCACAAAAGTTTTTTTGTCAATTATAACCGGATATGCACCCTTCATAAAACATCGCCCCTTTACTTTAAATTATGCTTTTTAATCAGGTCTTTTGCAAGGCTTTCATTAATTTCCTTATGTCTCGGCAACGGTTCTACATATTCGCCGTCAGTCAATATAGTATGGTTTGCGCCTTCTCTTAATATTCGCCACCCCGATTTTGTGAACAGCTTCAACAAGACCTGTCTTTTCATCTGTTTATCACCTTCGATTATATTATACGTATTATTATGCGCATTGTCAATGTGTTTCAGTAAATTTAATGATTTTGTTAAAAAATAATAAAATTTATTTATTATTTTTGCGATTTTTTTACACGTTGGCGGTTGTAACATTGTTACTCTAATTTAGTCTTAGACGAAAAATAATCTTGCCATGCTCCTATTATTAGTATTACAGCAACTGTTGTTACAAAATACAAGACGTGTGCTGCGCTGACATATCTTTCTTTTTCTTTCTGTTTTTGCTCCTCTTTTTCAAGCCGCTCGCGTTCTGCCTGCTCCCGCAGCTCTTGACGGCGCTCCTCCTCCCGTTTCAAGGCTTCCTCGCGTTGCCTTTCACGTTCAGCGTCCTTGAGTATCATTTCTATATTACGAACCGCTTCAGACGAATCACCGCCGGAATGGTGTGTCC
>CAKSHB010000116.1 GCA_934456295.1 uncultured Clostridia bacterium
CCCCTGCAATTCTCGCAAATTTCGTAACCTTTGAACCTTACAATGCCCGAAGTATTTCCGCAAAAGAAACACGTCGGAACGTGCTTTCGGAGCACCAGCTCGTCACCGCTGACCCTCACATCTAACGTCTGACCCGGCAAAAATCCGAGCTGATGCCTTAAATCTTTGGTAAGCGTAACCGCTCCCGTTTTTGTAATTCTCTTTACTTTAACCACTTTAAACACTCCTTTTAAATGTTTTAAATACTTTTTAAACGCTCTTTAAATTCTCATATTGTAATCAAACTAACTTGTTTTTTATTCCGCCGTAGCCTCCCTTGCCAAAGGGAGGGTGACCGTCGCAGACGGTGGAGGGATTTTAACAGCACCCCTCCGCAATGCGACATTGCCTATATCACCATTTCCATACTCTTTGCCATAGCAACAAGTCCGTCGTATGATATATTTTCATTATCGAGCGCATTGCTAAAAAGATTTGCCGCACCTCTGATTGCCTGTTTGCTCTGCGCAACGGCGTGCAGAAACTCAATTTCTTTGTCTTTGCCGGCAAGAGTTGGGAACAGCTTTTCGATGTCCTCTTTCGTAATTTGCTTTGCGTAATACTGACGGTTTTGCTTCGTACGATTTACTATCTGCGCAAAATCCGCTCTCCGGTTACCTGCAAAATTATGGACTGCCTCCATATTGCCAATAAAGACTATACCGAGAGTTTGTCCTTTTTCGGTAAAATAGTCCGAAAACGCTCTCAGTGACTCTATTGTTTTGATAGGCAAGTGCTGCGCCTCATCGAATATGAGCACCATTTTGTCCCTCAGTTTTTCTGCGATACCAAGCCACATTTCATCGACTGTCCTTGCGTCAACCGAGAGTCTGTCACACATTACTTTTAAGACCGAACGGGTACCTTTGATGCACGGGTTTATCGTTACGAGTATAGCGTGATTAGGATTGTCGTCCGCAAACTTCCTTGCCGCCCGTGTCTTTCCGATACCTGCGTCACCGCACGCTATGGCGAGTCCGCCTTTAAGCTGGCAGTTCTGAATAATCGCATAGACATTCTCCGATACGGACGTTGGTACATATCCACCGCCCTGTGTGCTCTCCAATTTCTTTGCTCCCTCTCTGACTTTTAAGTAGCTTTCGAGGACTTCATACTGTTTGTCCTCGTCACCGGAGTATGTTCCTTTTCGTATTCCGGACATTATGGCCGCCGATACGCCTGTCAATCGGCACACCTTATTAATGCTGCCGACTTCCTGTGCCAAATCCTCAATTCTTGCAAGTATGTCCTCTTTTTGCTCTTTTGTATATTTCATCGTTTTACTCCTTTCTTTTTGATGCGTTCGCATTCATTCGGTTAATGTCAATGATTACGGGCGTCGTTTCGCCCACAGCTTTTTTAAGCTCGTCCTTTTTCTCCCCGGAGATAACCGGAACAATAACGCTCGGCTCTTTGATTTCAAACTCACTCTTGCCCTCGTGCGCACGCCTTATTTGCATATCCAGTATATCAA